>JAFASB010000391.1 GCA_019244985.1 Acidimicrobiia bacterium
GCGATGCAGGAGAACAGCAACGCCAGGTCGATGTGTCGCCAGGCCGCGGTTGCACCCCGGCGCAGGGGGAAGACGGAGGTTGCGCTTGCGGTTGCCATCAGTCAGCAGTTGAAGTCGAACGCATCAATCGGCTCCGCCGCCTGCGTAGCTCACGTTCGGCGGCGGCTTGCCGGCGAGCGCTTCGAGGATACGTCGGGCGACGGGGGCGGCGGCCGACGCGCCGAAGCCGGACTCCTCCATCACGACCCCGACGGTGTAGTGCGGATCGGTCGTGGGGCCGAAGGCCACGAACAGGGACGTGTCCTGCTTGTTGCCGGCCTGGGCGGTGCCGGTCTTGCCCGCGACGGGGAACGTGCTGAACGGGAAGCCTGCGAAGGCCCCCACCGCTGTTCCTCGCCCGTCGGTGACGACGCCCGTCAGGCCCTGCATGATCGGGTCGCGTACCTGTGGGGGGATGTCGATCTTGCGGGTTGACTGCGGCGGGATCTGCCGCAGCACGTTGCCGACCTGGTCCTTGATGCTGTCGCCCACACGCGGGACCCACACCGTGCCGCCGTTGGCGAAGGTCGCGTAGGCGTTCACCAGCTGCAGCGGCGTGATGACCATCTCGCCCTGGCCGATGGCCAGGTTCACGTTGTCACCGGCGAACCACTGGCCGTTCGGGAAGGCCTTGGGATTCTGGTCGTGCAGCTTCTTGCGGGTGTCGGGATCGGGGATGCGCCCGGTGGCCTCGAAGGGCAGGGCGATGCCCGTCTTCTTTCCCATGCCGAGCTGATGCGCCTCGTTCTGCATGGCATCGCCATACTGCGAGCGTTGGTTCCAGAACTGGTTGCCCAACGTGTAGAAGAAGACGTCGCTCGACACGGTCAGCGCCTTCGAGAGGTTGACCCGCCCGTTGGCTTCGCCCTCGGCGTTCTTGAAGATGCGGTTGCCGATCTTGATGCGGCCGCCGTCGTCGACCGTGTAGTTCGGGTCGATCATGCCGTCACCGAGCGCGGCAAGCGACGTCACCAGCTTGAACGTCGACCCGGGCGCGTACTGGCCCTGGATGGCGCGGTCGTTCAGAGGGAACCCGCTCCCCGGATCGTTCAGCTGCGCGAAGAGGTCGGGCTTGATCCCGTTGACGAAGATCGACGGGTCGTACGTCGGGTTCGAGGCCAGCGCCAGGATCGAGCCGTCGCGGGGGTCCTGGACGACGACCGAACCGGCGGGCGCGATGAAGTGCTTGGCCTGGCCCCTGTCGTACGTCGACCGCGCCGCCTGGAGGCCCTGCTGCAGCGATTCCTCGGCGAGCTTCTGGACGTCGAGGTCGATCGTCAGCTGGACGTCGTGGCCCTGGACCGCCGGCGTCGTACCGAGCGACCCCAGCACCCGACCCTTCGAGTCGACCTCGAGGCGTTCGACCTGCGGCGTGCCGCGCAGGTCGTCCTCGTAGACCTTCTCGATGCCCGCCTTCCCGATGCTGTCGCCCTCCTTGTAACCCTTCTTCTTGTTGGCCGCGAGCTCGCTGCCGTTGATCTCCCCGACCCATCCGACGAGGTGGGCTGCGAGCTGCCCGTACGGGTAGTAGCGCTCGGTGAGCTGGATCCCACTGATGCCGGGGAAGTCGCTCTGGTGCTCCCGGATGAAGATGATCGTCTCCTTGGGGACGTCGGTCGCGACAGGGATCGGTTTGAACGGGCTGAAGCGCTTGTCGTCGAGGTGCTTCTGGACGTCCGACGCCTGCATCTTGAGCACCAGCGCCAGCCGCGGGATCACCTCGGCGCTGCGGCTCCCGAGCTCCTCGCGGCTGACGACAACAGCGTCGGACACCCGGTTGTCGACGATGACCTTGCCGTTGCGGTCGAGGATGCGACCCCGCGGCGCCTCGGTGTAGATCGTGCGCACCCTGTTGGTGTTTGCCTGCACCCGGTACTGAGGGGCCGCCAGCACTTGGAGGTACCAGAGGCGGGCCAACAATGCCGCGAACAACGACACGACGACGATCGCCACGATCCCCAGCCGCAGCCGGGGGCTTTCCAGGGGCATTTAGGCGTACGCCCTCTCGGCCCGTTCGATGTCGGCGACCGCCCAGCGCACGAGGCGGAGCGCGAAGGGTGAGACGACGGCGTTGAAGACGCCGACGACGGCAGCGACGACGAACAGATGGGGGGTCACCAGCCCGGGCTGGCCGACGACGGTTGCAGTCAGCGCGTAGGCGAGGACACCGGCGACCGAGGCGACGAACGTGGTCACTACCGGGATCCACCAGGCGGCACGGAGCACGCCGCCCTGGATGCTGCCGACCGCGTAGCCGACGATGCAGAACACGAGCGCCGACAGCCCCATCGGCGTTTCGAGAAAGAGGTCGAGGACGATGCCGGCCGCGAAGCCGTACAAGGCGCCGACGCGCGGGCCGCCGACGATGCCGGCGACGACAGCCAGCAGCAGCATGATGTCGGGCCCGGCGCCGAAGACGCGCAGATGGTCGAGGACGGTGAGCTCCACGACCAGAAAGATCAGCAGAATCAGCGGCACTTTCGCGCGCGCGTTGTTCATTACGGCGTGTCCGCCTTCGGCTGCCAGATCAGGACCTTCACGAAGTCGAGGCGGGAGAGGTCGACGAGGGGATCGATCGACACCTCCTGCTGGAGGGAGCCCGGCTGCACCTTGGCGGCCCGAACCTTGCCGACCGGGATGCCCGGCGGGAACACGCTGCCCTGCAGTCCGCTCGTCTCGACCACCTCGCCGCCGGTGACCTTGGTGCCGACGTCGACGAGGTCGACGGGCAGGGGCTGGCGGACGCCGTTGCCTCGGGCCACACCGACGTCGCCGGAGCCCGAGAGTCGGATGCCCACGTTGAACGCCGGGTCGGTGAGCAGGAGGATCGTCGCCCGTTCCTGGGACACGGCGACCACGCGTCCGACCAGACCGGCGCCCGTCACGACTGGCATCCCCTTCTGGATCCCCGTCGGGAGGCCCTTGTCGATCTCGACGGTGAGCTGGAAGTTCGACGGAGACGTGGCGACGACGCGCGCCGCGACCGCGGGCACGTCGCCCGCAAACGTCAGCTTTTGGAGGGCGAGGAGCTCGTCGCGCTCGCGATCGGCGCTGGAGGCGCCGTTGGCCTTGCCCCGGGCGTCAGCGAGCTGGCGACGGAGACGGGCGTTCTCGGCCTTGAGGTGGCCATAGCGGAAGAGGCCGCCGAAGAAGTCGTCGACCGGGCTGATCACGTCGTCGGCCGCCGACTGCACCGGCGCGAAGGCGTCGCGTGCCGCCCGCCGCACCGATTCCATGGCACCGCCCCCGCCGCCGCGAACGTCGAGGGTGATGACCGTGATCGAGGTCAGGACCAGGAGGACGAGGAGAAAGCGATGCCGGGTCGAGCGCCGATAGACGGCCACGGCTCAGCTGGTGATCCTCGAAGAGCTAGCGGTCAGACGACGAGAACAGCACATGGCGCAGGACGTCGAACTCCTCCAGGCACTGACCCGAACCCATCACCACCGAGTGGAGAGGATTCTTGGCGATGACGATGGGCATGCCGGTCTCGGCGGAGAGTCGAGCGTCGATGCCGTGCAGGAGGGCGCCGCCCCCCGTGAGCACGATTCCCTGCTCCATGATGTCGGCCGCGAGTTCTGGCGGCGTCTTGTCGAGTGTGACCTTGACGGCGTCGACGATGGCAGAGACCGGTTCTTCGATGGCCCGCCTGACCTCTTCGGTCGAGGTCACGATCGTCTTGGGCAGGCCGGTGACCAGGTCCCGCCCCCGGATCTCGGCGTGCAGTTCCTCCTCGAGAGGCCAGGCCGATCCGAGTGCGATCTTGATCTCCTCAGCCGTGCGCTCACCGAGCGCCAGGCTGTACTCCTTCTTGATGTACTGGATGATGGCGTCGTCGAGCTCGTCGCCGCCGATGCGGATCGACTGGCTGGTGACGATGCCGCCC
>JAFASB010000092.1 GCA_019244985.1 Acidimicrobiia bacterium
TGGCGTGGCCCGCGAGCTACGGCCCCGAGGCCAGGCCGCGCGTCGGTTTCTTCACCGACACATCGATCTGCATCGGATGCAAGGCGTGCGAGGTGGCGTGCAAGGAGTGGAACCGGGTCCCCGAGGACGGGCTCAACTTCCTCGGCCACTCCTACGACAACTCCGGCGAGCTGGGAGCCAGCACGTGGCGGCACGTCGCCTTCATCGAGCAGAAGAAGCCGGTCAGCGCGGAGACGGATACTGCAGTTGGCATTCATGGAGCGGCATCGGACATGCGCTGGCTGATGTCGTCGGACGTCTGCAAGCACTGCACCCACGCCGCCTGTCTCGACGTCTGTCCGACTGGTGCGCTGTTCCGCACCGAGTTCGACACCGTCGTCGTGCAGGAGGACATCTGCAACGGGTGCGGGTATTGCGTCCCCGCCTGCCCGTTCGGCGTGATCGACAAGCGGGAAGAGGACGGCCGGGTCTGGAAGTGCACGCTCTGCTACGACCGCATCGGTGTCGGCCTGGAACCGGCCTGCGCCAAGTCGTGTCCCACCAAGTCGATCCAGTTCGGTCCTCTCGAGGAGCTGCGGACGCGGGCCCAGGCGCGGGTGGAGGAGCTTCACGAGCGGGGCGTGGCCGACGCCCGCCTGTACGGCAACTCTCCCACTGACGGCGTCGGCGGCATGGGCGCCTTCTTCCTGCTCCTCGACGAGCCCGAGGTGTACCGGCTCCCGCCCGACCCGGTGGTGACCACGCGCGACCTGCCCTCGATGTGGAAGGCGGCGGGCGCCGCGGCGGTGGCGTTGGGCGCCGCCGTGTTTGCTTCTGCGTTCGGAGGGCGCAAGTGAGCAAGACCCGCGAGCAGATGATGGTGCCGCGGGCCGAGCCCCGCACGTATTACGACCGGCCGGTTCTCAAGAGGCCGGTGTGGAAGTGGTACATCCCCGCCTACTTCTTCACGGGTGGCATGGCGGGGGCGTCCTCGACGCTGGCGCTCGCGGCACGCCTTCGCGGAAACGACCGGTTGGCGCGTCGCGCCGGGCTGGTGTCAGTCGCGGGCATCGCGGTGAGCCCCGTGTTCCTCGTCGTCGACCTGGGGAAGCCCAAGCGCTGGTACAACATGCTGCGGGTGGCCAAACCGACGTCGCCGATGAGCGTCGGCACGTGGCTCATCTCGGTGTTCGGACCCCTCACCGGCGCGGCCGCGCTTTCCGATCTCACCGGGCTGCTGCCTGGCGTAGGGAGGCTGTGTGAGGTGACAGCCGGCGTGCTGGGCCCGGGCGTCTCGACCTACACGGCCGTGCTCACCGCCGACACCGCCATCCCCGCATGGCACGAAGCGTGGCGTGAACTTCCCGTGATCTTTGCCGGCGGCTCGGCCGCGAGTGCCGGCGCCGCGGCCGTCTTGATCACGCACGACGACGACGCGGCGCCGGCCCGGCGCCTCGTCGTGCTCGGCTCGCTGATGGAGCTGGGCGCCGACCGGGCGATGGAGCGGCGTCTCGGCGACCTGGGCGAGCCGTACAAGTCCGGCAGCGCGAGCACGCCCGGGAAGGCGGCCAAGACGCTGCTCGCGGCCGGGGCCGCACTGGCGGTCGCCGGTCGCCGGCGCCCCAGGCTGGCGAAGCTCGGCGCGGCGGCCTCGTTGGCGGGCGTGGCCCTCACCCGCTGGAGCATCTTCAGGGCCGGCTTCGAGTCGGCCGAGGACCCGAGGTTCACGGTCCAGCCCCAGCGGGAACGAATTTCTGTGTGACGGACACTGTCGCCCGCTTGGTGGCAACCGCGATCGTGGTCGTGGCGACGGCCATCCTCCTCGGGCTGGCCGGGCGCTTCGCCGGCTGGTGGCTCGACGACCCCTACGCCCGCTACCACGCACGCAAGCTGACGCGGTACGCGATCTTCCTCACCGCCATCGTGGCCCTGGCCGTCGTCTGGCGCAGTCTCGCGGGGAACGTCGGCGTGATCCTCGGGTTTGCGGCCGCGGGAATCGCCTTCGCCATGCAGGAGGTGATCGGCGCGATCGCCGGGTGGTTCAACATCACCTCGGGGCACATCTACCGCGTCGGTGACCGCATCGAGCTGGACGAGGTGCGGGGCGACGTCATCGACATCACCCTGCTCCGCACCAAGATGCTCGAGATCGGCTCGGCCGAGGACGACGGCAGCTGGGTCAAGGGACGTCAGCACACGGGCCGCATCGTCGCTGTCTCGAACAAGGCGACGTTCACCAGCCCCGTCTACAACTTCAGCGCGATCTTCGACTTCATCTGGGAAGAGCTGACGATGCCCATCGCCTACCGCAGCGACTGGCACGAGGCCGAGCGGATCATCAAGGAGGAGGCGGAGCGGGCGTCGGCGTCGCTGGGCGCCAGGGGCGCCATCTCCGCCATGGAGCGCCGCTACCCGATCCCCCACGCCGAGGTCGAGCCCCGGGTCTTCGTACGGGCGACCGACAACTGGATGGAGCTCTCGGCCCGATTCGTCGTGCCCGTCCGCGAAGCTCGTACCGCCAAGGACGCGATGATGCGGCGCATCCGGGAGCGGCTGGACGATGCGGGCATCGAGATCGGGACGGAAACCCAGGAGGTCACCGTCATTTCCGCTGACGGGAACGGCGCTGCCGCGAGTGCTCCTTCCGAAGCTCCTCACCTGTCTCCGACACCACGTCCGCACCAACCTGAACAAGGCGGAGCACCGTGACAAGACCGATCCCGCCGACCAGGTTCCCCAGGCACGCCCACCCGAGCATTCCCAACCAGCTGAGGTAGCCGAAGGGCGCCCCGGCGTGGAGGGCGGCGAA
>JAFASB010000106.1 GCA_019244985.1 Acidimicrobiia bacterium
CAAGCTTCTGCGCCGCGTCCTCCGCGACGAGCTGTCCGGGTCCTAGAGCAAGATCAGGCGACCAGCTCGAGCGCCGGTTCGCCGGCCTCGCCCGCCACCGACCGCACGGCGGCCCACCCGAGCTTCTGGCCGTCGCCGTCGAACACCCGCACCACCGCCCAGTCGTTTGGCGCAGCGCTGAACTCCACGCGATGAGCGGGGCTGCCGAGACCCATCTCGGTGAGATGTCCGAGGAGGGCGGCGTGCGCGGTCCACTTGTCGTCCACCGCGGGCTGCGGGCGGGCGGGCAGGAACAGCATGGCGACCAGAGCGCCGAGCAGCGCGACGCCCGCGCCCACGAGCACCGTCTGGCTCATGGCGTGGACGAAGGCGCTGTTCGCCTGGCTGGCGATCGCCGTCCCGTTGACACCCAGGGCCTTCGCCACGCCGGCAGCCCCGCCGATCGAGTCGTGCACTGCGTTCCTCGCGGCAACCGGAAGGGCGCGGACGACGGCGCTGCCGCCGATCTTGGCGTGATAGGCCGCAGCGGTCAGGCTTCCCAGAATGGCGACGCCCAGGGCACCGCCCACCTGGCGGGTGGTGTCGTTGACCGCCGAGCCGACACCCGCTTTGGCCAGCGGCAGCGAGCCCATGATCGACTCTGTCGCCGGCGACATGGCGATCCCCATGCCCGCGCCGAGGGCGGCAAGCACGACGGCGATGAAGAGATACGGCGAGTGGGTTGAGGCCTGCGACAGCAGCACCAGATCGGCGGCCACGATGGCCAGGCCACCGGCGACGACGCGCTTCGTCCCGAAGCGGGCCGTCAGCGCGGCGCTGCGAGGCGCTGCGACCATGATCGCCACGGCCAGAGGAACGAAGGCGGCGCCCGCCTTCATGGTCGAGTACCCGAGCACGAACTGCACGTACTGGGTGAGGAAGTACATCGACCCGAACATGGCGAAGAACACGAGGGTCACGGCGACGCTGGCGCCGGTGAACCGCGGGTTCTCGAAGAACCGCACGTCGAGCATCGGATGGTCGCTCCTCAGCTCCCACGCGATGAACGCGGCCAGCAGCAGGGCACCTGCCACGAAGCCGACCAAGACGTTCGCCGACGTCCACCCCTGGGCGGGCGCCTCGATGATCCCGTAGAGCAGGGAGGCGAGGCCGACGGTGCCGAGCACGGTGCCGGCCGGGTCCAGACGCGGGGCGCTGGGGTCCTTGCTCGTCGGCACCAGGAAGCGGCCGGCGACGAGGGCAGCGACCACGACGGGAACGTTGACGAAGAACACCGAGCCCCACCAGAAGTGCTCGAGCAAAAGGCCGCCGAGCAGCGGGCCGACGGCGATGCCGACGCCGGAGACGCCCGCCCACACGCCGATTGCCCGGCCCCGCTCCTCGGCAGGGAAGACGTTGGTGAGGATGCTCAGCGTCGCCGGCATGATCAGGGCGCCGCCGATGCCGGCAAGAGCCCGGGCCGCGATGAGCTGGCTGGCCGATCCGGAGAAAGCGCTCGCCAGGCTTCCGAGCCCGAAGATGACGAGGCCGGCGTTCAGCGCCCGCTTGCGCCCGAAGCGGTCGCCGAGCATGCCGGTCGTCAGCAGGATGCTGGCGTAGATCAGGGTGTAGGCGTCGACGATCCACTGCAGCTGGCTGCCGGTCGCGTGGAGGTCGCGGACGAGCGTGGGCAGCGCCACGTTGAGGATGGTGTTGTCGAGCCCGATCACCAGCAGGCTCAGGCACAGCACGCCGAGGGTCCACCACCGCCGTGCGTAGATCGTTGCTGCGTCCATGGTGTGTTGTGTTCTCCGTAGATACGAAACGACTATGTTTCGTTTCTCAACATACCACGGCGCGAGATGTTCCGAAACGACGGTGTGTCGTAAGTCACTGACGGCCGCGCGCGGCGGCGTCAGGTGTTGCGGCCGCCGTTGACGCCGATGACCTGGCCCGTGATGTAGCCAGCCTCGTCGCTGACGAGGAAGGCGCAGGTTGCGGCGATGTCCTCAGGGCGGCCTATCCGGCGGACGGGCGTCCGGGCCACGGCGTCGTCGACGTTGCCGAGCAGGCCCTGGCTCTCGGACTTGCGCAGCATCGGCGTGTCGATGAAACCCGGCGGGATGGTGTTGACCGTGATCCCCTTCGGCCCGAGTTCGAGCGCCAGGGCCTTGGTGAAGCCGATGACACCCGCCTTCGATGCGACGTAGTGGGTCATGAGCTGCTGGCCGCCCTGGGCGCTCGAGGAGGAGATGTTGACGATCCGGCCCCACCGGGCGTCGAGCATGTCGGGCACCACCGCCTGGCAGCAGTTGAACGTCCCGGTGAGGTTGACGTCAAGGATGCGCTGCCACAGCTCGGGCGTGATCTCGAGGAAGGGGTCGAAGCCCTGGAGGCCGGCGTTGTTGACGAGGATCGCCGGGCGCCCGAGCCGGGTGCGAACCTCGTCGACGCCGGCGTCGATGGCAGAGCGATCGGTGACATCGACGCTGACACCGAGACACCTCCCGCTCGCGGCGCCGATCTTGGCGGCCGCCTCCTCGGCAGCCCCGCCGTCGCGGTCGAAAATGGCGACGGCCGCGCCGTCGGCCGCCAGTCGCTCACTGATCGCCAGACCGATGCCCGACGCGCCGCCGGTGACGATTGCGGTCCGGCCCGCGGTCAGCTCAGGCTCCGATGCCGTTGACCAGCAGGTCCCACAGCTCCTCGGCCGGGTCGCCCCGTTCGGCGCCGCGTGTCCCGCCGCCGATCGTCGCCGAGAAGGCGTTGAACATGATCACCTCGAGCACGACACCCGCGATGCGCCGACCGCTGAGGTCACCACGGATCGCGCCCGCACCGACGGCGGTGTCCAGCACCTCGTCGAACAGCTCGACAATCGGTGCGAAGGCGTGCGTCGCCTCCTCGGGGTGGGCGGTCATGAGCTGCTGGGCGAACTCGGCGAGGGCGATCGGCGCCTTCTTCTTGCCCTTGCCGCGCGCCGACGGGCGGCACTGTGCGTAGTACTCGATGACGAACCGATGGAGACGCTCGAGGGGGTCGTTCTCTCCCTCGATCCGGGCCCGCAGCTGCTCGGCAGTCGTGCGCACCGACTCCTCGAACAGCGCCAGCAGCAGTTCCTGCTTGCCACCGAAGTATTGGTAGAAGCTGCGCAGCGACTGACCCGACTTCTCCACCACGTCCTGCACCGTGAAGTCCTTGCCAGGTTCGCTGTCGACCAGCAGCTCGAAGGCGGCGTCGATGAAACGCTGGACGCGGCTCTCGGCTCGCACGCGCGCCGAGTCGAGCGACCGGGAGACGGCCTGCTCGCGCCAGCTGGCGTCAGTCACGCATCAAACCGCCGGCTCGAATACGGCGTCGAGCGCCGCGGACCCGCTGTCGGGGACCTTCGGCTGCCGCCACACCTCGACCGGGAACGACACCGTGACCAGCGCGCAGAACAGCCACAGCAGGTGCTTGCCGTCGTCGGGCAGGGCGTCGACGTCGTACTGCTCGA
>JAFASB010000182.1 GCA_019244985.1 Acidimicrobiia bacterium
CGCTATGACCGTGTGCTCTCCGACATCAAATGGGCCAGGCGACGAGGCGCTGTCTACGTTCACTGCCGAGGTGGGGTCGGGCGAACATCGACGGTCGTCGGATGTCTCCTCGCCGACCAGGGCCTCGACTATGACGCCGTCCTCGACCGCCTCGCGCTGCTGCGTCGCGGCACCCGCAAGGCACACCGCCCTGCCCCTGACACCCGTGCGCAACGGGAACTTCTTCGACGACGAACCAGACGCCGATCGCCGCTTTGAATGCTCATCCGGTTGGCAGCTTGAACACCCGCGGCCCGTCCGTCAACGCTTCCTCGGCGCTGCAGGGCGCCTGGGCAACTGGCCGCGACCAGGCGTGCATGTGTCCATAGCGGTCGCGCCACGCGAGCGCGCACCAGCCGTGTGTCGTCCCGCCCACCCACGCGATACCGGCGTCACCGCTGGCCGCGTCGGTGCCGACAACCCACCACGGGAGCACGAGCTCGTTCAGGCCGCTGTAGGGATCCAGAGAGGTTCGCTGCCTTCCTCCGAGGCCAGCTGCGAGCAGCTGTGACAGGGTGTCAGCCTCGGCCGTTTCCAGCGCGGGCGTGTCGAGTTGCAGAGCCCGCGACCCCGAGCACCGCTCACTGCCTTGGGTCCGGGGCAGCGCCACCACCGTGGTCCCGATGCTCCGAACCAGGACGCAGCCTGGCCCGCTGCGGGCGGGCCGAAGTGCGAGGGGCTCGCGCCATGACCACCCCACCGTCGCTTCCCGAACCGACAGTGCGAGACCGACCTCAGGGTTATCGCTATCTGCACGTCTGCTGTCGGCGACGTGGGCCAGCGAGCCCGCCGCCCGCGCCACGTCGCCGATGGTCGGCGCTGACCTCCATGGCCACTGCTCCACCGCGTTGGCAACGCGGTTCTCGCGGGTGACCAAGCGGTCCTCAGCTCGGGCCGTGCGATCTGGCGCTGTGGCTGTCAGTGCGCCAATGGCAACGGCGCCGGCGACGAGGAGCAGCGCCACCGCACTGCGCGCACGGTGGCGCTCCCGGCCGTCCCCGCGCCGGACTCCGAGTTCTGTCGTGTCACGCGCCGTCGACGCGACGGCGTCGCTAGTGGACCTCCCAAGGTGTCCGTTGTCCTCGCGTTCGCTCGTGTGAGGCGGCCGAGGTCCTGGGATGAGCGACTCCCGGCGCCGCTGGTCGGAACGGGCCGTCGACACGGACGACATGGGCTGGCGCGCGCGGCCGGCCGATGACGCTCCCGACGCCCTTGACGTCCCCGGCGGTGCCACGGGAGCAGCGTCGGACAAGGCAAGGGAGCCAAGCGTTGGTCTTGCGCGCTGCGTGGGTGAACCCGTGTCCTCCGACGAAACCGGCGGTGGTGCGTGCCCGTCGGTCGGCACGCGATCGGACCCCCGCGGCGTTTGGGCGCGGGCCCGAGCGCGCCGCCGCTCATCCCGGGCTCGGCTGCGCTCGAGCGCGCGGCGCCACAGTTCCCCTACGTCGTCGTCGACGTGAGCATCGTGGGCTGCCCCACGGTCCTCTGCCACGCTGCTCACCTTGCCCAACGGGGTCCGATCCACCGCGCTGCCCACCTTGCCCGACGGGGTCCCATCGCCAGCGCCGTCACCGCTGCTTGCCAACGGCGATCAGAACGGCTCGTCGTCGCCCAGGACGTCGCCGTCGTGGCCGTTGCCGCCGGCGGGAGCACCAGCCATCGCCGGCTCCCTCACCGGACTACGCCGGTCATTCTTCTGGACGACAGCAGTCGCCCAACGCAGACTCGGGCCGACCTCGTCGGCGACGACCTCGATCTTCGAGCGCTTCTCGCCCTCGTCGGTCTCCCACGACCGCTGCTCGAGGCGTCCGGTCACCACGACCCGAGCACCCTTGGCCAACGACTCGGCGATGTTCTCGCCCTGGTCGCCCCAGGCCACCACGTCGAAGAAAGAGGTGCTCTCCTCCCACTCCTGGGTCTGGCGGTTCTGCCAACGGCGGTTGACGGCCAGGCCGAACGTGGCCTTGGCCTGGCCGCTTCCAGTGAAGCGGAGCTCGGGATCACGCGTCACGTTCCCCGCCAAGGTGATGGTGTTGTCGCTCATATCTGCTTCCTCTCTTGTTTCTCCAGCCACCATTCTCCTCCGAGGGTGTGACAGTCCTCGCCGTGCCGTACGCTGGGCGATGTGGATGCGGCCCGGGTGCAAAAAGAGATGCGCCGTGTTGCCGCAAGGCGGCCGCTGTCTCAAGACCGATGGAACGAGGGGCGCCCCGACGGCGCGCCCGCGGCCCGCAGCCTCATGCGACGCTACGGCTCGTGGGTGGAGGCCTGTGCCGCAGCCGGCGTCGACGCCGCTGGGGCCCCACCGCGACCCTGGACACAGGAGGACCTCCTCAAGGCGCTGGCCGCCGCTGCTGCCGACAGCGACGGGTCCTTCACTCGCGCGCAGTATCGCGACTGGCGAGCCAACCAGGCCGACCCTGAGGCGTGGCCCGGGCCCGACCGCTTCCCCCACGGCCGAAGCGCCTGGCTCCGTCTCTGCCGCAAGGCGGGCACCCAGGGTGCGTGGCGCAACAGGCGCTACATCTACGACGACGACATCATCCGGGACGCGCTTCGCGCCGCCGCCCACGGCGAGGAGAGGTTGTCGAGGAGCCGCTACGTCGAGTTCACCCGGGGGGCCGACGACGTCCCCAGTCTCAACACGATCCTCCTGCGCTTCCCGTCCTGGCCCTCAGCGTGCG
>JAFASB010000172.1 GCA_019244985.1 Acidimicrobiia bacterium
GACGTCGAAGCGCCGGCCATGGATGATCGCCGTTCCGATCGTCGCTGTCGTCGCGATCGCCTTGGTCGTCGCCCTCGTCGCGTCAAGCGGTTCGAGCAAGAAGGTCGCCACCAAGGGGGCATCGACGCTCGCCCCGGGCGAGTGGGCGCCGGCCACCAGTTCGCCGACGCCGCGCCAGGAGCTGGCCGCCGCGGTCCAGGGCAACGTCGTGTGGGTCCTCGGCGGCCTCAACGGGAACCAGTCGACGGCGAAGGTCGAGGGCTACGACACAGCGGCCAATGCGTGGCGCGCCGGGCCGGACCTCCCCCTCCCGCTGCACCACGAGATGGCGGCGGTGTACAAGAACGAGATCATCGTCGCGGGCGGGTGGGTCCCCCAGAACGGCGTGCTCAACGCCACCACGTCGGACCAGGTGTTCGCCCTGCGCGCTGGGAAGTGGGTGACGCTCCCGCACCTCAACCACCCGCGAGCTGCGGGAGCGGCAGCGGTGGCCGACGGCAAGCTCGTCGTCTTTGGCGGACAGGCCAGCGGCACGCTCGTGCCGCAGACCGAGGTCTGGGACGGCAAGAGCTGGAGCGACGGACCCAACCTCCCGAACCCCCGCGACCATCTGGCGTCGGCCTCCGACGGCACGTACGTCTACGCCGTCGGTGGGCGCATGTTGTCGGCCGACAAGAACGTCTCCAATGTCGACCGTCTCGACCCAAGCGGGGGTTCGTGGACGAAGCTCGCCGACATGCCGACGCCGCGGGGCGACCTCGGCGCCGCAGTTGTCGGCGGCCGCCTCGTCGCCCTCGGCGGCGAGAACCCGACGGGTCCCTTCCCGACCGTTGAGTCTTACGACCTCGGGACCAAGCAGTGGTCCGGGCTCCCGCCCATGCGCACGCCCCGCCATGGTCTTGTCGCCGCGACCGTCGGGACGTCGCTGTATGCCATCGATGGCGCCCAGATCCCCAGCCACGGGACGGCGACGAACATCAACGAGGTTCTCCCGTTCAGCTCCGGAGGCGCGACGACCAACTCCGCTTCTCCGTGGAAGACGCTCCGCGAGGCGCCCGCGGCGCTACAAGAGGTCGCGAGCGCGGTTCAGGGGAGCGTCGTGTGGGTGCTTGGCGGGTCGAACAGCGCCGTCGCCCCTACCAACGACGTGTCCGGCTACGACACCACCATCGACTCGTGGACGGCCGCACCGCCGCTCCCTCTGGCGCTGCACGGAGCCATGGCGGCGACATACCGCGGGGAGCTCGTCGTGCTCGGAGGTTGGGCCGCGCAAGGGGATCAGGGGCCCTCGAGACAGGTCTTCGCCCTGCGAAACGGCGGTTGGGCACCGCTACCGCCGATGCCCGCGGCGCGCGCGATCGGGGGGGCTGTCGTCGTCGGTGACCGGCTGATCGTCGTCGGCGGCCAGGCGAACGGCAGCGACGTGGCCGAGACCGACATCTTCGACGGCACGGCGTGGACGCAGGCGTCGCCAATCCCAACACCGCGTGACTACGTGGCCGTGGCGACGGACGGCACGTTCGTCTATGCCGTCGGTGGCCAGCAGCTCGACGGCAATCACGACGTCGCCGCCTTCGAGCGGTTCGACCCGAGCACGGGCAAGTGGACCAAGGGCCCGCCATTGCCTACGCCCGTCCATGGGCTCGGCGTCGGCGTCGTCGACGGCCGGCTGTATGCCGTTGGAGGCGAGGCCGGGACGCACGTGCTCGGCACGGTCGTGTCCTTCGACCTCGCGACGGGAAGCTCATGGGATCCCGGTCCGTCGATGCTCACGCCGCGACACGCCCTCGCCGTGCAAGTCGTGGGCTCCGCCCTCTATGCCATCGACGGCGACTCCGGTGGCGGCGGCAGCAGGCCGACCAAGGTCAACGAGGTGCTGCGGCCCTAGCCGACGGCGCGCGGCGCAGCGTTCGCTACGCCGTCGCGGGAGTGGCGCCACGTCCAGGTGGCGAAGCCGAGCACGGCGACGCCCAGGGCGATGTCGAGGAACACGAAGGTGTTCTGGAACACGCTCAGGTCACTGATCGAGATCCCGACGTAGTGACCGATGCTGATCAGGCCGCTGACGGAGTAGACCGCGAGGTAGGCGGCCGCATCTGACCAGCGACCGTCCCGAAAGCGTCGATAGCCGACCACTGCGGCGACGGTGAACAGGAGCCACGACACCGGAATCATCCATTGGGCGATCCACGACGTCGCTGCGGGTGGGTTGGGCCCTGTGTAGTCCGAGTAGCGCAGGGTGTTGTCGAGATAGTGCACGAATGACTCGGCGATCCCCACCGTCAGCAGGACCCGTAGGACGGTGAGAGGCGTCCTCGACGCAAACCTGGTCATCGCACGTCCTCCTGGCCTAGATAGATCAATCTAGAGAGAACGTAGCGTACGATGTCGGCCGTGAACAAGACCAAGGAGCGGATCCTCGACGTCAGCGCCGAACTGTTCAGGCAGCAGGGCCTGGCGGGCACAGGCGTCAAGCAGATCCTCAACCGCGCCAACGCCCCCTTTGGCTCGCTCTATCACCACTTCCCGGGGGGCAAGGACGAGCTTGCGGCCGAGACCATCAGGCGGGCGGGTGCCCAATACGCAGAGCTCGTAGCCGGAAAGCTGTTGGCAGGCCCGGACCTGGTTGCCAACGTGCGCGCCGCCTTCCGGTCCGCCGGGCAGACGCTCGTCGACACCGACTACGCGGACGCGTGCCCGATAGAGACCGTCGCTCTCGAGGTGGCCAACACCAATGAACCGCTGCGGCTCGCCACCGCCGAGGTGTTCGAGTCGTGGCTGTCGGGTCTGACCGCACTGCTTGTTGCCAACGACGTGGCCAAGAAGAAGGCACGACCGCTCGCCCATGTCATCCTCTCGGCGCTCGAAGGCGCGTTCGTGTTTGCCCGTGCATCCCGCAGCACCGAGGCCCTCGACGCATGCGGCGCAGCGATGGCGACCCTCGTCGCCGCTGCGAAGTCCTGAGGTGCCCCCGGTAGGATTCGAACCTACGCACCCGGCTCCGGAGGCCGGTGCTCTATCCCCTGAGCTACGAGGGCGGGGAAAGACGAGATCGTACCCGCCGCCGGTACGATCTCTCGATGGCCCTGTCGGTGCTCGTTGTCGACGACGATCCCGTGATTCTTCGCCTGCTCCAGGTCAACTTCGAGCTGGAGGGGATCGGTGTCGCCACCGCGGTCGACGGCGAAGAGGGCCTGAAGATGGCTCAGTCCGATCCGCCCGACCTGGTGATCTCCGACATCATGATGCCAAAGGTCAACGGACTCGAGCTGCTGGCGGCGCTTCGTTCGAACCCCGATACCGCCGCCCTCCCGGTGATCCTTCTGTCGGCGAAGGCCCAGGTCGCCGACGTGCAGCGGGGCCTCGAGCTCGGCGCCGACGACTACGTCACCAAGCCCTTCGACCCGCTGGAACTCATCGACCGGATCTACAAGGTCCTGGCCAAGTCGCGCCGGTAGGCGACGATGATCCGCGACGATCTCGCCGACGCGCTGCGCGCCACTTTGGCGCGCGTCGGCGTCGACGCGCCCGACGTCATCCACCTCGAACAGCCGGCCCGCCGGGAGCACGGCGACTGGTCGAGCAACGTCTCGCTCGTCACGGCCAAGAAGGCGGGTCGCAACCCGCGTGAGCTGGCGACCGAGATCGCAAAGATCCTGAACGACGAGTTGCCGCCGCACGTCGCGTCGGTGGAAGTGGCAGGGCCCGGATTCGTCAACTTCCGGCTGCA
>JAFASB010000301.1 GCA_019244985.1 Acidimicrobiia bacterium
ATGCGGGCTACCAACGCAGCCGCGAGCGCCACGGCCATCAGCGCGCCGCCAGCGACGGGGTGATGGTCACCAACCGCAACAGCGCCAGCAACGAGCGACACCGACATCGATGCAAGTACGAAGACCACCAGGCCGAGCTGCTTGTCAACATCAACACGTACTTCAGGCGGCATCTGGCCTCCCCTCGTTGTTGGAGAGAGCGTGATGTTGTTGTCCTGTCTGTCGTACCCCTGGATGCTTTGCCCGCAGTGAATCGGAGTTGAACAGATCGTGAAGCCTCGCCGCCGGCAGCGAGGCAGCCAGGCCAGCCAGAGCTACCGGTCAGCCGCTCGGTAGCGCCCCTCTATGCGCAACGGCATGGCGTGTTTGCTCACTCAGCGGGCTATGGCGCCAGCGATCGAGCAAACACTCTGGCGCGTCGGGAAGCGCACGCCCGACGCGCCCGGTCGGTGACCGCTTCGAGGGCCCTACAGGCTGCTCGGGCTGACGAACGTGTAGCCCATGGTCTTGAGCGGCTCGACGATCTGCTTGAGGTAACTCGTTCCCAGGTACGGGTGGTAGAAGAAGCTGGCGAAGCCGTCGCGCACGACCAGGTTCCGCTGGGCCGACGCCACGATGTCCGCTGGGAGCCGGGGCGGGTGGTTGTTGAACTCTTCGAGCTCGACGTTGCCGAGGTTCTCGGGCAGCACCTTCATCCCGTAGACGTCGTTGACGACGTAGGGGAAGAACTGGCCGACGTAGTTGTTGGGGTCGATCGGACCGCCCGACAGCGTGCCGTTGAAGTAGAGCGACCGCTCGTAGCGCACGTTGAACTTCGCCTTGACCGCCTGGTAGTCGGCGTAGGAGCCGGCGTAGTGCGGGAACTCGAAGATCGTGGGCGCCGGCAGCTTGGCCGCCGAGAACGCCTTGAAGGAGCTGTCGATGCGGCCGGCCGCCCATGACTGGGAGTCACCGGGAAGGGGCCCGTCGTACACCACGTCGTCGGTCACGGCGTCGACGTGAGCCTTGAAGAACTCAAAATCGTCTGCGCTCTTGGCGTCGTACGGGTTGGCGACGTTGCTGTACTGGTGCGTCCAGCCGTGCATGATCATCGTCCCACCCTTGGAGATCATGTACTGGATGGCGTCGCGGACAGCCGGTGTCTGCGCCATGTCGTAGAACCTCGGGACGCCATTGGAGTCGACACCCCACGGGTCACGGAACGACGGGTACACGCCGAAGCTGAACGGCACGTGCTGGCTCGAGAGGTAGTCGGCCGCCGCCTTCAGGTCCGCGGGGTCGGCGTCCGGCCCCACGTCCTCGAGGCGGACCATGGCCCGGTGTCGCGTGGCCGTCTTCGGCGCCAGGGCGTCGAAGAGCAGGTCGGCGAAGATCATCGCCCGATCGTTCTCGTCGGTGTAGCTGAACGGCTCTTCGCCGAGGTACGTGAGGTTCCCGGAACGCACCGCCCACGGGAATGTCGTCCCGTCCGGGCGCACGGCGTCGGCGAGATCGGTGGCCTTCGTCGCGTTGAACGAGCTGTAGCTCATGATGCCGGAGTCGTTCAGCGGCGATCGGGTGAGCGTCGTCCCCTTGTACTGCACCTGGGTCACTGAGCTCATGTCGAAGATCCATGGGCTGAACCCGTACCGGTCGGCGAAGCCCGGCACGTGTGAGGCCAGCTGCCAGATGTTGTCGTACAGCCACACGACGGGCTTGGTCGACGCCGAGACGTCGTCCAGGAACGACGACGGCAACGGTTCGTCATAGGTCGATCCGACGTAGATCGTCGCCGTGTTGGCGGCGATCTGCCCGGCGCTGTAGTTCACGACCGGCTCTGTCTTCACCGTCCCGAAGTGGCCCGCCAGATTGGCGATGAGCATGCCGTACTCCTGGCCGAGGAACCCGTACGGACCGGTGGAGTCGTACAGCACCAGTGCTGTCGTTGCCTGCGGCGGTGGCGGCGTCGGAACCGTTGTCGTTGCGGTCGGCTTTGGCTTCGGAGCCGCGTGCGCGGCAGTCGGTGCGAGGACGGCGACAAGCGCGCAGACGCCCGCAGCGACGATTACCCACCGACTCTTTCGCACTGGAGGCTCCTACGCCTCTGCGCGGGTGCCGTAGCGGTGCATCACGAAGCCGACGACCAGGAACGCGATCGCCACGACCAGATACAGGCCGATGGCGGCGCCCGTGAAGGCCAGCGCCTGCTTGGCCGGCGCCGGCAGCGGAGCCGTGAACTGGGTGCCGAGTACAGCCGTCTCGGCCGCGACACCCGGAAGCACTTGATACATAGACCCTCCCTCGTGGGCATTCCCCATGCCCGTTGCTGTCCCAGATGGAGAGTGGGACACACGGCAGCCGCGCGTTACCGCCAAACGTCCCGATCCGCCGCGCACGTTGGTCCCCCACGGCGAACGGTTCGCGCAGTTCGGGACCTCCGGCGAGGCCAAGTCCCGACTTCTGGCCGTCGGCGGCGGCGAACGGACAGTGCAGCATTGACCCAAGGCCGACCATCCGGCGGGCAAGAGAGGCAACCACGACATGGCACTCACACCAGACGACGTCGAACACAAGCAGTTCGTCCGCGTGATGCGCGGCTACGACCCCGCCGAGGTCGCGACCTTCCTCCGTGTCATCGCCGCCCAGATGCGGGACCAGCACCAAGCGATGGCGACGATCGCAGACGCCGACAAGCCGCTCGACGACAACGTCGTCGCCGTACTCCGCGCCGCCTACGAAGCGGCGCAGATCCGGACCACGCCTCGCCGGCGCCCGACGCGAGCCCGCAAGGCCGCCAGCGCGGTGTCAAAGAGCGGCGCCACCGAGAAGCGTCGCCCGCTGCGCGCCGCCGGTCGGTGAGCTCGGCGGAGGCGCTACTGCGCCACGTTGGCGTCGGCGGTGCGCGCCGTCTTCCACCACGACTGGCGACGCCGCAGCACGCGCGTGACAGCCGTCCAGCCCGCCGGGAACCACAGGTACCCGTAGAGGCAGTACAGGTGGGCGTAGGCGAAGGCACGACCCAGCCCGACGGAGTCCTCCGACAGCCAGTACACGAAGGCGTAGAGCGAGGCCAGGCCGAAGCCCAGGACGTACGCGATGGCCAGACCGAGCCCTTCATGGGCGATCAGCGAGTGGCCCGCGGCACCCGGGTTCGTGACGAGCAGCGCAGCGAACACGCCGAGGAACGCGACGACGGGCGGGGTCATCCCGAGCACGAGCACGGGGCTCGAGAGGTGGTACGCCAACTCGTTGGCCTGCGCCCGGCCCATCCGTCTCGGACGCAGGAGCGTGGGCAGGAAACGCCAGCACTGCAGATGGCCCTGGAACCAGCGGGCGCGCTGGCGCAGCAGTCGCCGCACGCTGGTCACCGCCTGCTGGCTGACATCTGCCGTCGGGCAGAAGTGGTTGACCCAGCCGTTGAGCAGGAAGCGCACGCCGAGATCCAGGTCTTCGGTGAGGCAGTCGGTCCAAGGCTCGTCACCCAGGTCGGCGAGCGCGGTCAGGCGGTTGAACTGTCCGTTGCCGCCCAGGCCAATGCTGCCGGTGCGCTGACGGGCTCGTTGGAAGATGTGGGTGAAGGTGACGAACTCGAGGTCCTGCATGCGGGCGATGAGGCTGACCTCGCGGTTGTACATGCGCACGCCGATCTGCACCGCCGCGGACTTCGGGTCGGCGAAGTAGGGCGCGACCTCGACCAGCGCGTTCTGGCCGATGCGGCCGTCGGCGTCCATGACGACGACGATCACGTCCTCGGGCCGGCGCCCGTCCAACACGCCGCTCTCCCGCAGGTAACGGAACGCATAGTTGAGGGCCGCACCCTTGCCCTTGCGGGCTTCGGGCAGGAACCGTCGCACCAGCCACACGCGGTCGGACCGGCGGGCCTCGACGAGTGCCGCCGTCCGGTCGTCGGACCCGTCGTCGACGACGAGGACGGCGACGTTGTCCGACGGCAGGCCGAGGAGCCTGTCGAGGCTGGCTTCGATCACCAGCTCCTCGTTGAGGCACGGGACCACGAAGACGAAGAACAGGCGATCCGGAGCGGGCAACGGCTCGGGACGAGGACGCCGTGAGCGCAGAAACGCAGCCACGGCGTAGGAGGTCGTGACAACCACCACGATGAAAACCACGACCAACATCAGTCAACGTCCCTCGCCTGGCCTACGTGTCATGACAATTGTCGGCACGCGACCCGAGGCAATAAAGGTGGCTCCGGTCATTAAGGCCCTAGCCGATAGTCCCGACTTTCACCCGATCATCGCCGCAACCGCCCAGCACCGGTCGATGCTCGACCAGACTTTGGACGTTTTCGGGCTTACGCCCGATCACGACC
>JAFASB010000349.1 GCA_019244985.1 Acidimicrobiia bacterium
GACGTCCTTTATCACTCGCCGTGGGCTGGCATCTCCGCGGGTGGTGTCATGTTCGTCGTCGTCGTCCTGTGGTACGTCGTGCCGCTCTACGACCGGCTGCGCCTAGGGCGTCGGCGAAACGGGTAGGGACCATGCATGGCCACCAAGAAGAACGGCGCGCAATCGCCGAAAGCATCGACCAACGGCGGCGTTACGATCCGTATCCCCGTGCTCGACGCCCATCTCACGCTGCCTGGTCCGCCGAAGCTGGCCTACTACGCAGGACTTGGGGCCATGGCCGCCTTCGAGTTCATCGACTGGCCCGTGGCGCTGGTGATTGCCGCCGGCCACGAGGTGGCGACAAGAACGCGCAACCCTGAGATTCAGCAGGCCGCCGAGGGCACCGAGTCCGGGGCCTGAGCCCACAATCTGCGACCCGCGGCGCCGGCCAACGCCGGCGCTGCGACTGACAGGCCGGTCGCCCCCGCGGCCGAGCTCGCCGCGATCGTCCAGCCAATCGGGCCCAGTGGTGTGCACCCGAACAGACGCGACAAACCCGGGGTCTGGATGACGCCGACCATCGCGGCCGCTGAGCCAACCGACGCCGCCCAAACCAAGGGATCGTTCCATCCGCTCGTCAATGTCTGGCCCAGCTGGGTCCCGATGAGGGCGGCGAGCCCAACGGTATTGGCTCGCTTGCCACGACCGGTCACCCGCGCCGCGCTCCAGGCCGACCCGGCGCCCAGCGCCGTGGCTGCGGCGCGCACGAGTATGGCCCGGTCGAGTTGGGAGCCGAGCGACTCCTCGGGGCCCTCGGCCAGCAGCTCCTCAGGGCTGCGATCGGGCGGGGGGCGCACGGCGATAGCCATGGCCGGCAGCACGTCCGTGAGCAGGTTCACCAACAGCAGCTGACGGGCGTTGAGCGGTGAGCGACCGACCAGCGCGGCACCGCCGACGGTGAAGGCAATCTCTCCCAGGTTGCCGCCCAACAGGATGGCAAGCGCCTCGCGCACCGACGCCCACATGGCGCGGCCTTCGACCACGGCGTCGACGATCGTCTCGATGCGGCCGTCGGCGACGACGAGATCGGCGGCGTGACGCGCCGCGGGTGTGCTGTGGCGACCCAGGGCGATACCGACGTCGGCCAGGCGGATGGCAGGCGCGTCGTTCGCCCCGTCACCGGTCATGGCAACCGCCTTGCCGCTGCGCTGGTAGGCCCGCACCAGCCGCACCTTGTGCGTCGGCGTCACGCGGGCGAAGACGGTGACGTGGTCGAGCTCGCGTTCGAGAGCGCTGTCGTCGAGCTCGTCGAGCTTGGGACCGATGAGGATGCCCCCGCCGTTGAGGATGCCGAGTTTGGCGGCCACGCCCTCGGCCGTGCTCGGATGGTCGCCGGTGAGCATGACCACGCGGACGCCCGCTTTTTGCAACTGGGCGATCGCCGACGCGGCGGTGTCGCGCACGGGGTCGGCCAAGCCCAGCAGGCCCACGAGGACCAGTCGCTGCACTCGCTCGTCGTCGAGATCCCGCCTGCTCGACGCTTCCCGCTGCGCGACGACCAGCACACGAAACCCGCGCTTCGCCAACTGTTGCACCTCGTCGTCCAACGTGTCGCGTACGGCGTCGTCAAGCGGAAGCTCCACGCCCTCGCACGCCCACCGGTCACAGCGGGGCACCACCACCTCCGGTGCGCCCTTCACGCTCAACCACCGGCTGCCGGCGCTTCGGCCCAGCACCGCGTGGTAGCCCCGCGCCGGTTCGAACGGCAGCTCCGCCTCACGCCGCCACCCGCCGTTGTCGTCGGGCGCGATGCCCCAGCGCTCGGCGCCATCGACGACCGCTCGGTCGGTGAGGTGTGGGAGCGGATCGCCGTTCTCCTGGCTGGGTGAGGCCTGGACGCCTATGGCGACCACTCGACGGGCGGTGTCGGTCATGGATTCCCCGTCGTGTTCGCCGCTCGCGTCGACGACGGCTGCCAACTCGATGCGGCCCTCGGTCAGCGTGCCGGTCTTGTCCGTGCAAACGATGTCGACTCGCCCGAGCGCTTCGATGGCCCGAGGGGTTCGCACCAGCGCGCCCCTCCCCGCGAGGCGTCTCGCCGCGCTGAGCTGGGCCATCGTGGCCAGGATCGGCAGCCCTTCGGGTACGGCGGCCACGCCGAGGCTCACTGCGGACTGCAGCGTCGAACGCAGCGTCCGGCCGTGCAGCAGTCCGGCGGCCATTACACCCGCCGCGCTCACGGCCGCCACCGGCAACGTGCGCCTGGTCAGCTCCTGAAGCCGGGCCTCGACACCGCCGGGCGGGGGCCCGTCGTCGCCAGCGAGGGTGAGGACCGAACCGATCTCGGTGGCTGCCCCGGTGGCGACGACGACGGCGTCCGCCGATCCGGCCGCCACGGCCGTGGACTCATAGAGCATCGACGACCGATCGGCGACCGACGCGGCCTCGGTTGGCGCGGGCGTCTTGGGCACGGGCAGTGACTCGCCGGTGAGCGCAGACTCGTCGACCTCGAGGGCCGCGGCGTCGATGACGCGTGCGTCGGCGGGAACGGCGTCACCGGCCTCGAGGCGTACGACGTCGCCGACAACCACGTCCTCGACGGGCACGTCGACGGTGGCACCGTTTCGGCGCACGGTGACGAGTTGGCGGTCGGCGTCCTCCAGCGAACGCACCGCCCGTTCGACGCGGTAGCGCTGGATGCCACCGATCAGCCCGTTGGCGCCGGCGACTGCGCCGACGATGACGGCGTCGGTCATCGACCCTACGGCGCTGGAGACGGCCGCCGCGCCCGCGAGCACCGGCGTCAGGGGATTGGCCAGCTCCTTGACTACCGACGCCGGCAGTGACGCCATCCGCGGCAGGTGGGCGGGGTCGGCGGGGCCGCGCCTGGCCACCTCGTCGTCGGAGAGACCTTTCGGCGACGCGCCCACCCGCTCCAGGACCTCATCGACGTCGAGGGCATGCCAGCGCGGAGGTGCCTCGACGGCGACGCGCGGCTCTCGCCGGTTCAGGACCACGGCGGCACGCGTGGCGTTTGCCTGCGCCGCAAGTGCAGCCACGTTCACCGCGGCCATGGCGCGCGCAGTTGCCAGTCGACGGGGAAGGACCAGGGCGAGGACGCCGGCCACGCTCGATCCGCCGAGGGCCAACGCCACGCTCTGGCGGCTCAACTCGTGAGCGACCCCCATGGCGTTGATGAGGAAGGCGGCCGAGGCCAGGTCCTCGCCAACGATGACGTCTGCTGCCCAGGGCACCGGCCCCCGCCCCGGCCACACGCCGATGCCGCAGTCGGCCGCGGCCAAGGCGTTGTGGTCTTGGCCGCACACGAGTGCGACCGTGCATCCGTCGGCCTGCATCTCCCGGACCGCAGCCGCCAGGTCATCGCCTCCGTCGAGCTCCAGATCAGCACCGAGCTCGGCGGCCAGGTCGGGATCGCCCGCGACGGCCACCATATGGCCGGCGTGGCGGGCGGCCGAGACCATGGCCGCGGCCACGGGGCGCAGACCAAGGTCAGTGGTGAGCACGGACGCGTCGAGAGCCAGGCAGTCGATGCGGTCGAGGCGGCGAAGGGCGTTGTCGTCGATGCAGAGGGCGCCGCGTGCGGCGAGCGCCCGGCCCAGATGGGCGGCGAAGACGCTGCGGCCGTGGTGGGCAGCCTTCGGCGCGCTCGCCATCAACGTGGCGACACCTCGCCTGAGATCGCGTGAGAAGAGCGCCGTCATTCCCGCGCCGGCGAGCGACGCGAGCGCCGCCCGGTCCTGGTACAGCTCGACAGGTCCCGGCGGCAGCGGGAAGGGGCGGGGCTCCACGCTCACGGGCACGACGTCGTCGCGGTCGGCATCGTGCAGCTCTTCGTCGATGGCGTGCCACAGGGCGCGGCGGGCGCTGTGCTCGGCCAGCAGCGCAGCGCGCTCCACGCCGTCGACCGCCGGACCGAGCGGTCCTTGGGCCAGGGTCTGCGCCACGGCGTTGGCGATGGCCAGCCCGGCATCAGTGAGCGACGCGCCGAACGCGCGCTCGAGTACCTCGCGGATCCTCGCCTGTGACTGCACGAAGGGAATCACTGCCACCGCTTCGATGGGCACCGGCGCCAGACGCGCGAGTCGGCCGGCGCCGCCCAGCGCAACCGCCATGACATCGGCCACGAGGGCCACGGCGTCGCGGACGATGGGCTCGGGGTCCCCCGGGAGGGCGGCGCGGTCGTTCGGAAACCGCTCACCGCCGACGCCGTGGTCGTCCTCGAGGGACTCCACGACGTCGACGATGTCATCGACGTCGATTTCGCCATCGTCGAAGGCGACGAGCACGCGGCCCGTTACGCGATTGACCTGCACCCAATCGACGTGATGCAGCACTTGGAGCGCGGCTTTCAGGTCACGGGCGAGACCGTCGGCGCCGATCTCGTGCAAGGACCGGACCTCGACGTGCACCCGACCGGGGCGGCTGACGACACGCCGCGACCGTCGGCCGCCACGACCGCGGAGCCATCCGAGCAGGGGAAGGCTCAACGATGGCCGCGGGCGGAGCGGGCTCCCATACGAGCCAGACCTTCCCGAGACGCCGGACCGCCAACCCGTGCTGGCAGATTCTTTACGCGGCGCGGCTCCGTGCTGCGGTCGTCGTGTTCACGGCCGGCCGGCGGCGCCGAGGGGGCAGAGGACCGAGGTGGTCGACCCCGAGCCGGCAGGCGACGGTGGCGAGCACGGACGCCAGCGACTCGAACGCCGCCGTGATAGCCAACTCCCCCCGGAGCGGTCCGTCCACACGACGATCGTTCCAGTCTCACCCTGCGAACGGGTGGATGGCCGATGTCGGCGGGATGAATGACGGCGGACGACCTGGCGGTGCCGAGCAGTGTCCTCAGCTCTGGCGTTTGCGGGCCCGGGTCCGCGTGGCAGGCGACTGCTTTGGTTTGGGCGCCGCGGCGTCGGCACGGAAGCGACCGGGGACGGCGGCGGCGGCGCCGACCACCGACGACCCGCCATCGACCAGCAGGCCCGTGCTCCGCGCCGTGAGCTGCCCGCCGCCGGCGACGACGGCACGCACGGCCTCGCCGCTGACGCGGCCAACAGCCCGAAGCGTCGTGTCGACCACCTGGGCGCCGATTACGCCGGTCGTCCGCACGACGCCCCCAGACATCTCCGCCGGCTTCTGCGCGATCGCGCCCAGAAGACCGCCGAGCTGGCGGGCGACGTCGCCGCCCGCGCTCTCTACACGCTGGCCGGTCGTCGGGCCGTTCTGCTGGGCGGCCCGCCTGCGCGCTCCCAGGATCGCGAGCACGGCGATGGCGGGCCCGATGAAGAATTCAGGGTCCATCCCTGGTCCTTACCCCGGTTGGGCGTCTGTCACTGCGCCTTTCACCGTGACCCTGTCGCCGCCACCTCGGCCAGAGTGCTCTTATCGATGGCGGCTTTCGTTCGGCGACCGTCACGGCGTCGACCGAGCTCGTGCAACAGAACGCCATGATCGCTCGGACGCTGCTGCAGACGATGGTGCAGAGGCTCCGGGTCGCTGAAGGCCGGTAGCCCCGGGGGTCAGTCGAGATCGAACCGGTCGAGGTTCATGACCTTGCCCCACGCGGCGGCGAAGTCGTTGACGAACTTCTCCTGGGAATCCTCCTGGGCGTAGACCTCGGCGAGGGCGCGCAGCTGAGAGTTGGCGCCGAAGACGAGGTCGACCGAGGTGGCCGTCCACCTTGCTTCGCCGGTTGCGCGGGCGTGGCCGTCGTAGACGTTCTCCTCTGACGCGGAGGCCTTCCACTCGGTGCCCATGTCGAGCAGGTGCACGAAGAAGTCGTTGGTGAGCGTGCCCGGCCTGTCGGTGAGCACACCGTGGGAGGACCCACCGGCGGTGGCTCCCAGGGCGCGCATACCGCCGACGAGCACCGTCATCTCCGGCGCGCTCAGGTTGAGCATGAAGGCGCGGTCGACGAGCCGTTGCTCGGGCGGGATCTTGTCCCCAGGGCCGAGGTAGTTGCGGAAGCCGTCGCTCGTCGGCTCGAGCACGGCGAAGGACTCGACGTCGGTCTGCTCCTGGGAGGCATCGGTACGGCCTGGGGCGAAGGCGACCGTGACCTTGACCCCAGCGTCCTTGGCCGCCTTCTCGACGGCCGCGCACCCGCCGAGCACGATGAGGTCGGCCAGCGAGACCCGCTTGCCGTCGGTCTGGGCGTCGTTGAACTCCTGCTGGATCGCCTCGATCTTCTTCAGCGACTTCGCGAGCTCGGTCGGATCATTCGCCGTCCAGTCCTTCTGGGGGGCCAACCGGATGCGCGCTCCGTTGGCGCCGCCGCGCTTGTCGGTCCCCCGGAAGGTGGCGGCTGACGCCCACGCCGTCGAGATCAGCTGGGAGATCGACAACCCCGACTTCTTCAAGAGAAGTCTGCGCTTGAGGGCGGTGATGTCCTTCTTGTCGATCAGCGGGTGGTCGACGGGAGGCACGGGGTCCTGCCACAGCTGCGGCGCGGGGGTCCACGGCCCGAGGTAGCGCGACACGGGCCCCATGTCGCGGTGGAGGAGCTTGTACCAGGCCTTGGCGAAGGCGTCGGCCAGTTGGTCGGGGTTCTCGTGGAATCGCTTGGAGATCGGTCCGTAGATCGGGTCGACCTTCAGAGCCAGGTCCGTCGTCAACATCATCGGCGCATGCCGCTTGGACGGGTCGTGGGCGTCGGGAACGCTGCCCTGGGCCTCTGGGTTCTTGGGCGTCCACTGCTTGGCCCCGGCGGGGCTCGTCGTCAGCTCGTAGTCGTAGTTGAAGAGGTTGTCGAGGTAGCCGTTGTCCCACTTGGTCGGCTCATTGGTCCACGCCCCTTCGAGGCCGCTCGTGAGGGTGTCTCCGCCCTTGCCGGTGCCGTAGGTGTTGCGCCAGCCGAGTCCCTGCGCCTCGACCGGGCAGCCTTCGGGCTCGGGCCCGATGTACTCGTCGGACACGGCCCCGTGGCACTTGCCGAACGTGTGGCCGCCGATGATGAGGGCGGCGGTCTCCTCGTCGTTCATCGCCATGCGCCCGAAGGTCTCTCGGATGTCGCGGGCGGCCGCGAGGGGATCGGGGTTCCCGTTCGGGCCCTCCGGGTTGACGTAGATCAGGCCCATCTGGACGGCGCCGAAGGGGTTGGCGAGCTCGCGGTCGCCGCTGTAGCGCTCGTCGCCGAGCCACGTGTCCTCGGGACCCCAGAAGATCTCCTCGGGCTCCCATACGTCGCGACGGCCGAACCCGAACCCGAAGGTCGTGAAGCCCATCGACTCCATGGCGACGTTCCCGGCGTAGACGATCAGGTCGGCCCATGAGAGCTTGCGGCCGTACTTCTGCTTGACCGGCCAGAGCAGGCGGCGGGCCTTGTCGAGGTTGGCGTTGTCGGGCCAGCTGTTGAGCGGTGCGAAGCGCTGCTGGCCGCTGCCGCCACCGCCGCGGCCGTCGTGGGTCCGGTACGTGCCGGCCGCGTGCCATGTCATGCGGATGAACAGCGGGCCGTAGTGGCCGTAGTCGGCCGGCCACCAGTCCTGCGACGTCGTCATGACCTCGATCAGGTCACGCTTCAAGCCGTCGAGGTCGAGGCTCTTGAACTCCTCGGCGTAGTCGAAGCCCGGGTCCAATGGGTTGGACCGCGGCGAGTGCTGACGAAGGACCTGCAGGTCCAGCTGGTTCGGCCACCAGTCCTGATTCGATTGGGGTCGACGAGCCTTGGGCTCGGGCGACGGAATTGCAGGGTTCTCGCTCTCGCTGCGGTCAGACACAGATATGGCCTCCTTTGCAGGCGTGGTGCCATCAAAGCACGACGGGCGAGGGGTCTCGGCACGGGAATGGTTGTGCACGCAACGAGGTTGTGAGAGCCATGAGCGAGACGAACGACTGGAACGCCAAGATCATCGACGAGTTCCGGACCAACGGCGGCAAGGTGGGCGGGCCGTTCGAGGGCGGCACGCTGCTGCTGCTGCACTCCCGGGGCGCAAAGAGCGGTGCTGAGCGAGTGAACCCGCTCGCTTACCAGCCACTCGGAGACGACTTCGCCATCTTCGCCTCCAAGGCCGGCGCCGATACGAACCCCGACTGGTTCTACAACGTCAAAGCCAATCCGGAGGTGACCGTCGAGGTCGGCACCGACACCGTTAAAGCACGGGCCCGGGTCGCCGATGGCGAAGAGCGCGATCGGATCTGGGAGCGCCAGAAGCAGCTCATGCCCGGCTTCGCCGAGTACGAGCAGAAGACCTCTCGCCAGATCCCTGTGATCGTCCTCGAGCGCGTCTGAACGTCAGGCGGGCTGTTCGAGGACTGCCTTCATGCGCTCGAGCGTTGTGTGCATGTTGCGGTCATTGGTGCGGCCCCGGAGGCGGCCCGCGAGCGCCCAGTAGATACGGCTGAAGGCGTTCGCGGAGAGCCGGAAGTATTCCGTGACGTCGGTGCCGCCGTTCGCGGTTTCCAGGCGGTAGCCCCAAGTGTTGACGGGACGCTTCCCGACCATCACCGCGAACTCGAACAGCTGGTTCGGCTCGGCCGCGGTGACCTCGCATTGCGTCCAGTACACGGGGCCCTTCTGGTTGCGCTTGACGTGGCCGCGGAACCGGGCGCCGACGGCCGGGCCGCGGGCGCCGTCGATCCACTCGGCGTCGAAGGTCTCGGGGCTGAACTCGCCGACGCGCGTCACGTCGGTGACAAGGTTCCACACCCGCTCGACCGGCGCGTTCATGTGGACGGTGACCTCTCCGTGCATCGGCGAAACCTAGGCGCGGTGGGGGATCTTGTAGGCGCCGACGAACGCCAGCGTCATCCTGGCCGCGTTGTCGGCGGCCAGTTGCTGATAGACGAGGTACTGGGACGGGAACGGGAGGTTCTGGATCCCGAATGGGTCGGGTGTGCCGTCGGAGATCGCTCGGAACCCGATGAACGGCACACCGTGGGCGTTGACCACCGCGGCCACCGCGCCCGTCTCCTCGTCGGCCTCGATGTAGCTGCCGCCGGATGCTCCGGCCAGCGCGAAGAGACCGGTGACGAAGGTGGGATCGGCGACGCCCTCCGTGCTGGCCACGAAACGTCCGGGATCGGGCGACGTCCCCAGCGCGACCGGGCAGGGTTCGCACCCTGCGAGATCGCCGCCATGCTGCAGGCAAGGCGCGGCGTGGCCGCCGAACGGGTCGGTCGTCGAACCGTCGCCGTGGAAGAGCACGACGGGTGTGTAGGGGAACGTCGCGCCGGGGATGGTCCCGGCGTCGACGCAGGCACACGCGTAGTCGGCGAGCGGGGTGGTGTTCTGCAGGGCGACCCTCGGCGCGACCTTGGCCGCGACGTCTTGGAGGGCCGGTGTTGCCGTCGACCATGTCCTCCCGCCGTCGGTGGTCCAGCGATCGGGCACGGTCACGTCCCCGATGCGGGACTGGCGGGGCACGCCGCCGTAGGTGTCACTGCCGGCGCCGGCGACGCCCGAGAAGGCGACGCTCGTGATGCAGTCGAAGACCGAGAAGGCGGCGGTGGTCGTGTTCGTTGCGTTGACCGGCCCGATGCCGGTCAGGCCCTCGATCACGGGCTTGCCCTCGAGCGTGCCCGTCCAGAACTCCTTGCTCTCCGGCGCGCCCGAGCGAATGGGCTCGACGCTGTCGAGCTTGGTCGCCTTCATGATCTGGCCCATCTCCGCTGGATAGGCCGACAGGATCAGCAGGCGAGGCTTGGCGCATACGCCCGACGACGGCCCGCCGGCCGCGAGCGCGCTGGCGGGGATCCCCGTGAGCAGCATGGCGATGGCGGCGAGGACCGCGATTCGGCGCAATTTCCCCTCCTGGATGCGCCTAGTAGTTCGACGGGGGGCCGAGCGCCTCCTGTTAGGGAGCGCCCTGTGCCGGACGCAGCTGTTCGACTGTCTGCGCGCAGACCCGACGGCGACGGCTTCGCCGAGCAGTTCTCGAAGTTCAAGAGCGCTGCGAAGACCACGCCACCGCCGAGGAAAAGGAGCTGTTCCCGATCCTCGAGAGCAACCTCGACGCCGACGCGCTCCAATCGATGGGCAAGCAGCTCCAGATGGCCGAGAAGATGGCGCCCACGCACCCGCATCCCCATGGCCCCGAGGGAGCCCTCGGCAACCTCGTCATCAGGCCGTTCGTGGTCATGGTCGACAAGGTGAGGGACGCACTCAAGGGCTAAATCGCGGTAGAACCCTCTGCATGGCAAGGGG
>JAFASB010000424.1 GCA_019244985.1 Acidimicrobiia bacterium
CAGCGCCGCAGGAGGAGTTCGCAATGCCGAAGGCCGCCATTCTCACCGGGCTCGATCAGCCTCTCGAGATCCATGAAGTCGACGTCGAGTCGCCCCATGCCGGGGAGGTGAAGGTGCGGATGTCGGCGTCAGGCGTCTGCCACTCCGATCTTTCGGTCCAGAACGGCACGCTCCTCGGGATGCCGCCGATCGTCCTCGGCCACGAGGGCGCGGGGATCATCGAGGAGGTCGGCGAGGGCGTCACCAACCTCGAGCCGGGCGACCACGTGGTGATCTCGTGGGTGCCGCAGTGCGGCGACTGCTACTACTGCCAGCACGGGCAGGGCCAGCTGTGCAAGGAGGCCGAGACGGCGCTCATGACCGGTGGTCTGCTCGACGGCACCACCCGCTTCAAGTGGAACGACTCCCCGCTGCAGCAGATGGCGGCATCGGGCACGTTCTCGGAGGCCTCGATCATCCCGGCGAGCGGCGCCGTCAAGATCCCCGACGACGTCGACATGAAGATCGCCGCCCTCATCGGCTGCGGCGTCCTCACCGGCGTCGGCGCGGCGATGAACACGGCCGACATCAAGAAGGGCGACACGGTCGCCGTCATCGGCTGCGGCGGCGTCGGCCTCAACGTCATCCAGGGTGCCCGCATCAAGGGCGCCGGCGAGATCATCGCCATCGACATGAACGAGACCAAGCTCCAGATGGCCAAGGACTTCGGGGCCACGGCGACGATCAACGCCAGCCAGGGCGACCCCGTCACCCAGGTCATGAACATGACCGGCGAGCGCGGTGCCGATGTGGCCTTCGAGGTCATCGGCCTCGGGCCCACGATCGAACAGACGATCAACATGACCCGTCGAGGCGGTCAGGCCATCCTGGTCGGCGTGCCCCGCATGGACGTGATGATCAACCTGCCGGCCTTCCTCGGCGTGATCCTGGCCGAGAAGACGATCAAGGGCTGCTGGTACGGGTCGTCCAACGTGCAGCAGGACGTCCCCAAGCTCATCGACCTCTACAAGAAGGGCGAGCTCAAGCTCGACGAGCTGATCTCGCGGGAGATCTCCCTCGACGAGGTCAACGACGCCTTCGACGCCATGAAGACGGGCGAGGTCGCCCGCTCGGTGATCGTCTACGCGAGCTAGCGCTTAGCGGTCGCGCAGTAGGCGGGCCCGCTGCCGGCGGGCCTGCACGACCATCAGGCCCATGACCGGGATCCGCGAGATCTCGGGCCGCACCGGCTGTGCTGGCCGGCGGGTTGCCAAATCGGGCGCTCCACGCCTCGGTCGCATGCCGGGTTTGTTCGCCGCGCCGGGCACGGTTCCCTCCTTGCTTCGCTTGTTACCCTCGGGTAACTGATGTCACAGCCTCGCCTCCCGGCCGTCCAGCGCCGCCGTCAGCTCCTCGACGTGTCCCTGGAGGTGTTCGCCCGCCAGGGCTTCCACGGCACGTCGATGGCCGAGGTCGCCGAGGCGGCAGGGGTCACCAAACCGGTGCTGTACCAGCATTTCGCGTCGAAGCGGGAGCTGTACCTCGAGCTGCTCGACGACGTCGGCCAGCGTCTTCTCGAGGAAGTACAGAAGGCGACCGCCGCGGCGGGCGGGCCGCGGGAGCAGGTGGCGGCCGGCTTCGCGGCCTACTTCCGCTTCGTCGCTGACAACGAGAGCGCCTTCCGCCTTCTGTTCGGCGGCGACGGACGGGAAGCCGACCCCGAGTTCGCCGAGGCCGTGCGTCGCGTCGAGGACGCCATCGCCGTGGCGGTGGCCGCTCTGATCGAAGCAGACATCGACGACGACCACCGCCGGTTGTTGGCCTACGGGGTGGTCGGCATGGCAGAGGCCACCAGCCGTCGCTGGGTGCTGACCGGCCGGCGCGAGGGGGTCGACCTCCTCAGCCGCCGCGTCGCCGACCTGACGTGGGCCGGACTGCGCGGCATCCGCCCGGAGCGCTGACCCGGCTGCGTCGCTCAGTGGAGATGGGACGAGTCGGCTTCCCGCAGGCGGCGGCACATCTCGAGGAGGACCGCCTCGCCGATCGAAGGATGCTCTTTCAGCATCGGGCGGAAGTTCCACGACGACAGCGAGAGCGTCCGAACCGGAGATCGGGCGACGACCGTCGCCGTGCGCGGCGAGCCGTCGATGAGGGAGATCTCCCCGAAGTAGTCACCGCCCCGTAGGGACTTCACGACGTCCTTGCCGATGACGACGTCGGCCTCACCCTCCACGAGAACGTAGAAGCGGCCGCCCGAGTCACCTTCCACAGTGATGGCATCGCCGGCCGAGAAGCTCAGCTCCTTCGCCATGTCGGCGACACGACCGACGTCTTTGGGCGACAGGCCCTGGAACAGACGGACGCGGGCCAGTGCATCGACGGCGACCGCGCCGTCCACGGGTCAGCTGCTCCGGCGAGCCTGCGCGCCGGTCTCACCGGCAGCGCGCGCCGCACCCGCGGCCGCAGCCCTCCGCTTGGCGCGGGCCTTGGCCTTCCGGGTGCGATCGTTGCTCCAGCGGACTCTCGGAC
>JAFASB010000479.1 GCA_019244985.1 Acidimicrobiia bacterium
TGGCCAGGACGCCGAGGTCCGCCGGGTTCGTCGACACCGTCACGTCGAAGTCAGCGGTCGGCGCCGTGGACGCCTCTGCGAACTGGGGCGGGGGCGGCTCGTCGTCCCAGCCCACGCCCGACTCCCACGGCAGGATCGGGAAGAAGGAGCCGAGGCGGACGGCGTCGCCGATGCGGGCTACCCGGTCGTTGACGGCGCCCGGCAACGCGAGGTGCCAGGTCATGGCGATGTCCTGGGGCTGCCCCGCCTGGTAGCTGCCGGGCAGCACGAGCGTCGTCGGGTTGGTGAAGCTGCTGGGCGCCGGCGTGCCGCCGACGGTGATGTTGCCGACGTCGAGGTGGGCGCCGACACCGGCGAGAGCCGGACCGTTGGGCCACAGGCGGAAGACCAGCTTGTCGGTCGCTGCGTCGGGCGTGAAGCGCACCTTGAGGTCGCCGGAGACGGTGTTCGACGGCAGGTCGACGCTGACGGTCAGCGTGTACCGGGGCCGATTGGGATCCGGCTGGGCGCGAGCCGGCACCGCCGGGCAGTTGGCAGGCGGCGGGGCGGCGGGCGCGGTCGTCGTCGAAGGCGCCGTGGTCGTCGTCGGGGCGCTCGTCGCCGTCGACGTGGTCCCCGACTGCCGCACGAGCGCGTGCTTCGACCCGCCACCACTGCTGCACGCCGCACCCAGAAGAGAGCACGCCATAGCCAGCGCCACGACCGAAAGCCAAAAACCTCTCCGATCTTGGGCGCGTGAGCCGTTTGTGCCCGTTCTCGACAGAGAATTACGCGATCGGAGAGGTTTTGGCACGGGGACATGGTGGCGGAAGTACGGTCCCGGCGTGGCGCGGTTGACCCCGACCTGTGTGTGGCGGATATCGCCTCAGCTCGTGCTCGCCCGGCAGGACCGCTTCGGCGATCCCGTCGACGCCTACGTCAACGGGTCGCAGGTCTGGCTCCGAGAGGACGGACCCGGCGGCGCCACCATCGAGTGGCGGCTTCATCCGGTCCCCGGCTACGAGCGCCCCGACGGCGTCGACACCTACGACGTCTTCCCGGCGACAGCGCTCGCGCTGGCCCAGGGCGTCGCCCCGCCGGCGCCTTGCCAAGACCTGTGGGACGGCCTCGAGGCCTTCGCCGCGTACGGCGACGAGGTCGAACCCGCGACGCTCGGCGCCGCGACCACCGACGCGCTCGGGGTGCCTGCCGACGCGTGCGGCGTCGTCGACCACCAGCGCATCGGTGACGAGTGGGAGAAGAGCGGCCGGGCGACGTCGATCGTCGACGCCCTGCTCGCCCAGCTGGCGTCTTGAGCTAGTCCTCGCGCCAGACCGGCTTGCGAGGCGGGTCGAAGAGCACGTCGACGGGCTCGCCCCTGATCGCCTTGAAGGCGTGGGGCGCCCACTTCTCCCAGCCCGCCAACGGTGTCGGCAGGTTGTCCTCGTCGAACCAGCCGACGTCGCGGGTCTCGAGGGGATGGCGCTCGAGCTCGCCGCCGACCATCCGGAGCTGAAAGACCAACGAGTAGAGCGGCACTCGCGTGAACCCGAGCCGGATGCCGTCGAGCACGGCGATCAGACGGACGGGTTCGGCGTCGATGCCCGTCTCCTCTTTGACCTCCTTGACCGCGACCTCGACGGCCGAGTAGCCGACGTCGGCCCAGCCTGTCGGGTAGAGCCACACGCCGTAGTCGGCGCGCTGGATCAAGAGGATCTGGTTCTTGTCGTTGCCGACGACGGCGCCGATGGCGACCTTCGGTGTCACGTAGCCGGGGACACCCTCGCCCACGCTCTTCAGCCACTCCTGCACGAGCACCTCGACTTCGAGCTCGTGTCCGGCGGCCACGCGCATGTCGGCGGCCACCTTCAGCACCTCTTCGAAGCGCTCCTGCTCGTACAGGCTCTTGGTGAATCCCAGGCCGGTGCGGGCGATCCCCGAGAGCGCTTCGCTCCATCGCAACAGGTCCTGGGCAGAGACGACGCGCGGTTCTTCGGGCACCGCGGGCGAGGCTACGCGGTCGCGTCGCAACTCGTTCTGGCGGTCGTGGGCATCGCTATACGCCGCCTACGACCGCCAGAACGCTCAGGACGGGCCGCCGAGGGCGGTGAGGACCGCGCGTTGGACCTCTTGGCGACGACTAACATCGACCTTGGCGCCGGCCATGTCGACGACGTAGAAGGCGTCGACGACCTCGGCGCCGAGCGTTGCCACCTTGGCGTGGCGGACGTCGAGACCGAGGTCGGCGAGGGCGCGGGTGATCCGGTAGAGGACGGCGATGCCGTCGGGGGCTCGCACCTCGACGAGGGTGGCCCGGGCCGAGGCCTCGTTGTCGACGAGGACTCGCGGCGCAGCGCGTCGGGCGACAGCCGTCCGCCGACTGGCGTACGTCCGCACGCGCTCGGCGAGGCGGGCCTCCAAGGCGATGCGACCCTCGACGGCGGCTTCCAGGTCGCGTTCGAGGGCCGCCCGCTCGGGTTCGGTGCCGAACGACGACTCGGTGCGGAACCAGTCCACGGCGACACCGTCGTCGCTCGTCCAGACGTCCGCGGCCAACACGCTCAGCCCGTGCAGCGACAGCGTTCCAGCCACCTCGGCGAACAGGCCCGCGTGATCGCGGGCGGCGACAACGAGCTCCGGCCACGTCGTCTCCACGTGGACGGCGGCGCCGGCGTCGAGCGTGCCCCGGGCCCGCGCCACGGCGGCATCGGCCAACGGTCGCCGTTCGTCGTCGGCGTGGGCGCCACCATCGGCCAGGTACGTCGTCGTGCGCGCCACGAGCTCGTGGACCAGCTCCGCCTTCCACGGGCTCCATGCCGTCGAGCCCGTGGCCTTCGAGTCGGCTTCGGTGAGCGCCGACAACAGCTCGAGCGTGGTCTGGTCACCAACCGCGCCGGCGACGGCGGCGATCGTCGACTCGTCCGACAGGTCGCGACGCGTCGCCGCATCGGCGAGCAGGAGGTGATGACGCACCAGCTTCACGAGGACCTCGACGTCCGCGCCGTCGAACCCCATGCGCGCCCCGATCCGCGCGATCAGGGCGACGCCCGCCACCGTGTGGTCGCCCGGGTAGCCCTTACCGAGGTCGTGCAGCCACGCGGCGACAAGGAGAAGGTCGGGCCGGGCGACCTGGCGGGCGAGGGCCGAGGCCTCCGTCGCCGCCTCCCACAGGTGCCGGTCGACGGTGAAGCGGTGGTAGGCGTTGCGCTGCGGACGGCTTCGGACGGCCGTCCACTCGGGAAGCACGCGGGCGAGCAGCCCGCGCTGGTCGAGGGCTTCGACGACGGGGAGGAGCGCAGGGCCCGCGCCCAGCAGTGCGACGAGGGCGTGGCGCGCCTCGTCGGGCCACGGATCGCCCGGCGGCGCCGCGCCACCAGCAAGCCGGTCGAGCGCGGCCGCACTCAGCGGCGCATCGGCGAGAGCCGCAGCCGCGGCGGCGCGCAAGATCAAGGACCGGTCGTTGAGGTCGGCGTCGGGCGTTAGCGCCACCGAGCCGTCGCGCAACGCGAGCCCCGCGCCGAGCGGACGGTCACCACCCGCGCCACGCCCGCGTGGCCCTGCCAGCCACGACTGGACGCGCCGCCAGGCGTCGTCACACTCGAAGGCGATCGTGCGCGCCGCCGCCGAGACTGATCGCATCAGGGCGTCGGCGTCCGAGTAGCCGAGCGCAGCGGCCACCGCGTCCTGCTCCTGCAGGAGCAGCCGGTCAGCGGCCTTGCCCGCCCGCCGGTGCAGCTCGACGCGCGCGGCGAGAAGCACCTCGTTCGGCCCGACGAGGGCACGGCCCTCGTCCACGTCGACAACGGGCGTGGCACGTGCTGCCGCGGCACGCGCCTGCACGTCTCGCAGGCCGCCCCGCCCTTCCTTGAGCTCGGGCTCGAGCAGGAACGCCACCTCGCCGAACTTCTGGTGGCGCTCCTCCATGGCCGTCGACAGCTCGGGCAACGCCCGCCGGGCGCGGCGGCCCCACTGCGTGCGAACGCGCTCCACAAGGTCGAGACCCATGTCGAGGTCGCCGGCGAACGGCCGTCCGTCGAGCAGTCCCAGCGCGGCCTTGAGGTCGTCTTCGGTCACAGCCAGCGCCTGCTTGGACGTCCGCACGCTGTGGTCGAGGGACAAACCCGAATCCCAGATCGGGTACCAGAGACGTTCGGCGACGTCGCCGACGTCCTTGCGGCCGCCGTGCAGGAGCACCAGGTCGACGTCGCTGTACGGGCAGAGCTCCCGCCGCCCGAGACCGCCGACGGCGACGAGGCATACGCCCTTCTCGTCGCCGAGCAGCTCGACGAGCCACGACTCGACGATGTCGGTGTGGGCCCGGCAGAAGGCGCTGCCGGTCAGCGAACGGTTGGCGAGCAGCGCGTCGCGCCGACCGCGAAGGTCAGACGGCGTCGTGGCCCATCTCGCCGGTGCGGATGCGGGTGACGCCGTCGAGCGGCATCACCCACACCTTGCCGTCGCCGATCTTGCCCGTGCGGGCGGCGTCAGTGATGGCAGCGGCGATGCGCTCAGCCTCGCCGTCGTCGGCCAGCACCTCGACGCGCACCTTGGGCACAAAGTCGACCGTGTACTCGGCACCCCGGTAGACCTCGGTGTGGCCGCGCTGGCGGCCGAACCCCCGAACCTCCGACACCGTCATGCCCTGCACGCCGATGTCCGTCAGCGCCGCCTTCACATCGTCGATCTTGAACGGCTTGATGATCGCAGTCACGAGCTTCATCAGATCCTCCCGATCGAGCCGAGCTCACCGAAGGCGTATGCCGCTTCGGCGTGCTGGGTGAGGTCGAGCCCCTCCAGTTCCTCGTCGTGGGTGACGCGCAACCCAACGGTGGCGTCGACGATCTTCGCGAGGATCCAGGAGACGACGAACGTGAAGGCCAGCACCGAGAACACGGCGATGAACTGCTCGCCGAGCAGGTGCAGGCCGCCGCCAAAGAACAATCCGTTGTGGCCGGCGGCGTTCACGTGGATGTCGGCGAACAGGCCGAGCAACAGCGAGCCCATGATGCCGCCGACCAGATGCACACCGACGACGTCGAGGGCGTCGTCGTAGCCGAAGCGGAACTTCAGCTGGATGGCGAGGAAGCACACGATGCCGGCAATGAAGCCGATCCAGATCGGCGACGTGCCACCGACGAAGCCCGAGCACGGCGTGATGGCGACCAGCCCGGCGACGGCACCGGACGCCGCACCGAGCGTCGTCGCCTTGCCCTCCTTGATGCGCTCGACGAGCAGCCAACCGAGCATCGCCGCGGCCGCCGCCAGGTGGGTGTTCATGAACGCCTGGGCCGCCGTGCGGTTCGCGGCCAGCGCCGACCCGGCGTTGAACCCGAACCAGCCGAACCACAGGATGCCCATGCCGAGCAGCGTGAATGGCAGGTTGTGGGGCGGCATCGCTTCCCTCGGCCACCCCTGCCGTTTGCCGAGGACGAACACCACGGCGAGGGCGGCGATGCCCGCGTTGATGTGCACGACGGTGCCGCCG
>JAFASB010000499.1 GCA_019244985.1 Acidimicrobiia bacterium
AACTTTACGTAACGAGGATTATGGGCGTTCGCTCCCTAGGGCAACACGGCCCCGAAGCTCGTTCTGGCGGTCCTGGACGGCACATGGCGATGCCTACGACCGCCAGAATGCAGCGGCCGAGCGAGCAGGGCGGCGGAGCTTCAGTCCTGGCAGAGCGCAAACGGGCTGCCGTCGGGCGTCCAGCGGTCCTTCGTCTCGTTCCCGTCGTTGCCGGCGGCGACGGTGCCGCCGCCGCCCTTGCTAGTCCCGCCCACGGTGACGTTGCCGCTGCTGCGGCCGTTCGCTGTCGCCTGCGCGTAGCCGCTGGCGCCGTCGTTCCCGCCGAAATCGCCCGCCAGTCCGGCGTCGCCGGTGGGGAAGCCGCCGTAGTAGGCGTTCAGTGGGCTCCCGTTCCCCGGCGCTGTCGCGGCCGGGGACGGATCGGGGGGTGAACCGCACGCACTCCCCTGCGCCGGGGCGGGAACGACCGGCGGGCTGCAGGGGCTGCTTGGGCCGACGGGCCCCGACGGAGCCGTGAAGGTCGGCGTCCCGACGGCCGCCATGGCGTTGTTCTCGGCGCCGGTCGGCGACTGGTTCCAGTCGTCGGTCGCCCCCGGCTTGTAGTCGCCGCCGGCGCAGCCGACGAGTGTGAGCGCGTGCTGGCGGTCGACGCCGAGGTATCCGGCGAGCAAGCCAGGGTTGCTCGGCCTGCCGTCCTGGACGACGTACCCGTCGCCGTTCGACGGATTCCCTTCCGCCGTCACGGTGCCGTCCGCCACGCCGGTGCCGGCCAGACACCCCGTCACCTTCGAGGGTCCGCTCCGGCTGGGGGCGCCGTCGACCCCGGCGACTCCCCCAGCAGAGATGGCTCCCGGCGGACATTGCGAGTTGGTCGCGGCGATCCGAGCGGCGGGAACGATCGTGACCGAGATCGAGGAAGCCCGTCCGCGGGCACGGACGCGCAGGAGCGGCGCATTGGGCTTCGAGAGCACGGTCCCGCCCAAGACCCACGCCTTGTACCCGCCGCCGTAGACGATCGCCGGGACTGCGATGTCGGTCTCGGCATCGACCGCGAAGGACCCGCGCCCGTCGGCGCGCCGAGGCGAGTAGTGGAAAGAGAACGTCCTGGTGGCCGTGTCGAAGCTCCAGTCCTTCGGCGTCCCCGACACGAGCTGCGGGTAGGGCCGTGCCAGCGTCGACAGCATTGCGCTGTTGACGTTCGAGCCGGACGCCGGCTTCAGCGAGCCGTTCCCGTTCACGGCCACCACGTAGTTGGTGTAGGACCAGAACATCCACGGCATCATGTGGTGGTCGAACACGTCGAGCTGGTGGGCGGTCCCGTCGGTGTCGGAATTGGCCCCGAACTCGGTCTCCAGCAACGCACTCCCCGTCTCCCTGGAGTGCGCCTCGGCGTTGTTCATGACCTTGTCGTCGAGCTGCTGGCACAGCGCGTTCGGAGGCTTGGGCGATCCCGCGGGAGCGGCACCCGCGTACTCGCTACACCCGCTGTAGTCGTGGAACGCAAACCCGAGGTTCGTATCCCTCGGCGGCGTCACCGAGGTGGGGACGCCCTCGTTGAACGTCGTCAGCGGCTCGTACCAGACCGCGTGGTGAGGATCGGCAATGCGAATCTTGGGGATGACCCTGGCGTAGTAGGCCGAGTAGGCGCCCTTGTCGAACACGGGGCAGCCGACGCCCGGCGCGGCGCACGTCGGGTATTGCGTCCCGGGCCATGGTTCGTTCATCACTTCGTAGCCCATGACGCCGTTCTCGCCCTTCAGCCCATAGGCAACGTGGGCGAGGATGTCGGCGTCGTCGTCTTGCAGGTGCCGGCCGCTGGGGCCGGTGTCATTGGCCCAGAAGTGATCGAAGGCGCGGTTGAGGGCGGGGTTTGCGAAGTACTGCCCCGGGAAGCCGACCTGGTCGACGTTCGGAAGACCATCCGTGACTGTCATCCAGTCGGGAAACCCGTTGTCGGCGAACACCGGGCCCCATTCGTCCTGATGGAAATCGATCAACGAGCGGATGCCGTAACCCGCCAGCAGGCGGACCGTCGACCGGACGCGCGCAACGTACGAGTCGTCGAAGTGGCCAGCCGTGGGCTCGACCGCGTAGCGCTCGACCGTCAGCCGTACCGCATTCATGCCCGAGGCGGCGAGCAAGGCCGCGTCGTCGTCGGCGAAGTTGAGGGCAGCTGGATAGGTCGCCGGTGCCCACTTCGACGGCACGTTGACCCCATGGATGACGACGACCCGTCTCTTCCCGTCAACAATCCATCGACCAGCGTGCTTCAACGATCCAGCCGGAGCCGCGACCGCCGACGGGGACGGCGACGGCGTGGCGCCCATCGACGCCGCCCGGGCGGCGACCGCAGCCGACGACAAGAGCGTCAACGCTGCCGCCGCGGCGACGCCAACTCGTAGTCGATGGTTCACGCGCCAACCCCCAGACGTCCGACGATCTCCATTCGACGCGCCCGGGGGTTTGACCTTTTGTACCGTCGGTCATGGTCCTCGACCCGGTCGACCGGCGCATCCTGCGGCTGGCGATTCCCGCGCTGGCGACGCTCGTGGTCGAGCCCCTGTACGTGCTGGCCGACACGGCCATCGTCGGGCACCTCGGGACGACCCCGCTGGGGGCGCTCGCACTGGCGGGGACGGGTCCTCAACACGGTGCTCTGGGCCTGCAACTTCCTCCAGTGGGGGACGACCGCCAGAGTGGCGTTCCTCACCGGGCGGGAGGATCGCCAGGGGGCGGCCGCCTCGGCGGCCCAGGCCTTGTGGCTGGGAGTCGGCCTCGGCGCCGTTCTCGCCGTCGTCGTCGGCGCGCTCGCCGCGCTGGTGCTGGCGACGTCGGTCGCGGCGCGGGTCGGACCGACGACGCTGGGCGGCCACCAGATCGCCTACCAGACGCTGATCTTCCTCGCCTTTGTCATGGATGCACTGGCGCTGTCGGTCCAAGCCATCGTTGGAACCCAACTCGGCGCAGGCGACGTCGACGGCGCCCGCACCACGTCGACGCACGCGTTGCGACTCGGGTACATGGCGGGGGCGGCGCTATGCATCGTCGTCATGGCGACCTCACCCGTACTCCCCCGCGTTTTCACGAGCGATCCACACGTCGTCTACAAGGCGATGGTGGCCCTCTTGTTCGTCGGCGCGATGCAGCTTGCGAGCGCGCCGACGTTCGTTCTCGACGGCGTGCTCATGGGCGGAGCCGACTTTGCTTACGTCAAGTGGGTGACGGTCGCCAGTTTCATCGTGTTCATCCCGTTCGCAGCGGCGGTCCTCGCGTCACATCGCCTCGGAATCACCGTGATCTGGGCCGGTCTGCTCGTGTGGATCACAGCGCGCGCCGCGCTCAACTGGCTGCGCTTCCGCGGTCCTCGATGGACGGTGATATCGGACACGGATCTCGGGGACCGGCAACCGGGCGCAGCACACAACGCGTAAGTACGCTGCCGACAACCAACGCTCAAGGGGATGGGACAGATGGCGGAGTTTCCCGCACTAGGACACGTCGCGGTGACGGTGACCGACCTCGACGCCAGCCGGGAGTGGTACCGGAAGCTGTTCGGGTCGGACCCGATCATGGACGAGGACACCGGAACCTTCCACCACGCGGTCTTCATGCTCGGCAACGGGACGATCTTCGGCGTCCACGGTTTCTCGAAGCTCGATGACACGAGCCGGTTCAGCGAGCGCCGCCCTGGTCTCGACCACATCTCGTTCCATGTCGCGGACCGCGCCGCGCTCGAGGGCTGGGAAAAGCGGCTGAACGACCTCGGGATCGAGAACGGTGGCGTCGTCGACGCTCCGTACGGCTCGGGCCTCTCGTTCCGCGACCCCGACAACATCGCCCTCGAGTTCTTCGCCCTTCCGGGCTAGGCGCCGCAGACGGCGCAACGCCGCTCCCCTACGGAGGTCGGCGATGCGCCCCTCGGCGAGCTGCGCTGAGGTCAAGGGGTGCATGCGACGGTCTCCGGCTTCTCCCACGCCCACCACACGCCTTCGTGGCCGCACGTGCAGCGCCAGCGGACGGCTGGCCCCTGCGGGCCGTTGGCAAGCCTCAGGATCGACGAACTGCCGAGCAGGACTCGGGCACCGTGCTTGTCGCACCAGACAGCGAACATGCTCATACAACGATCCTGCGCCCGATGGCGTGAGACAGCGAGTGGCGGGATTGACCAGCACCGTCAGGATCCTGCCATTGGCAGAATCGCCCGCCTGCGATAGGATTCTGCCATGAGCAAGCAGCGGCGAGCGAAGCTCGACGGTGGCAGCTCGGAACTGGGCGCCGCCGAAGGCGGCTCCGTTACCGGCCGACGGCCGCCGAGCCGTCGACATACCGTCGCTGCCATCGCCTTCGACTGCGTGTCGCCGTTCGAGCTATCGGTGGCGTGCGAGGTCTTCGGGTTCGACCGGTCCGACCTCGGCGTTCCCTGGTACCGGTTCATGGTCTGCACGGTGGAGGGCAGGCCGGTCGCGAGCGAAGTCGGTTTTCAGATCCACACGCCCTACGACCTCACCGACCTACGCCGCGCCGACACCGTCGTCGTCCCAGCGCGCTACAAGGGCGACCCTGCCCTGCACGCCGAGCTGCTCGACGCCTTGCGGGCCGCGCACTGGCGCGGGGCGCGGATCATGTCGTTCTGCACCGGCGCCTTCGAACTCGCCGAAGCCGGACTCCTCGACGGCCGCCGGGCGACCACACACTGGGCCTACGCCGACGAGTTCGCAGCGCGCTTCCCCAACGTGAAGCTCGACCCCGGTGTGCTGTACGTCGACGAGGGCAACGTTCTGACGTCGGCAGGCACGGCGGCCGGCATCGACCTCTGCCTGCACATCGTGCGCAACGACTTCGGCGCCGACGTCGCCAACGGGGTCGCCCGGCGCATGGTCGTGCCGCCACACCGCGACGGCGGCCAGGCCCAGTACGTCGACGACCCAATACCCGACGGGCCCGGCGCCGACCTCTTCGGCGAGACCCTGGCCTGGCTCCGCGAGCACCTCGACGAGCCCATCACCGTGGACGACCTGGCCAAGCGCAGTGCGATGAGCCCCCGAACCTTCGCCCGGCGGTTCCGGGCGACGACCGGCACCACACCCATGCAGTGGGTGCTGCGCCAGCGCGTGCTGCTCGCCCAGCGTCTCCTCGAGACGACCGACGAGCCCGTCGACCGGGTGGCCGAGCTGGCCGGCTTCGGCTCCCCCGCCGCCCTGCGTCAACATTTCCAGCGCACGGTCCGCACCTCCCCCACCTCCTACCGACGCACCTTCCGCCAGGAGGAGCCCGTCGCGTGAGGCTCGAGCGCGTCGCCCTCATCGGAGGCGCGGCGGCGATGGGTTGGGCGCTGGCGCGCCAGCGGCGTCGTACCGCTGACGTTGGGCCGTCGACCGCGCCCGTCCACCAGACCGGGCGCGCCGCCCGCAGCGCCCGCATGGCGGGCATGGGCGCCAAGGTCGGCACGTCCTACGCCGTGCATCGGGCCCGGCGCACCTTCGCGTCCGAGCCCCGCCGGGCCGAGCTCGATCTCGAGCACCAGATGCGCACCGCCGAGCAGGTGGCGCAGACGCTCGGGAACATGAAGGGCGCCATGATGAAGGTGGGCCAGATGCTGAGCTATCTGGACGAGGGCCTGCCCGAACCGCTGCGCGACGCCTTGGCCCAACTGCAACAGGATGCGCCGCCCATGAGCGGCGAGCTGGCGGCCGGCGTCGTCGAGCGCGAGCTGGGCTCGCCTCCCGAGCGCCTCTTCGCAGAATGGGATCCCGTGCCGATCGCGGCAGCGTCGATCGGCCAGGTCCACCGCGCCATCACGCCCGCTGGCCAGGCGGTGGCCGTCAAGATTCAGTACCCGGGCGTCGACCAGGCCATCGCCGCCGACCTGGACAGTGCCGGAATGCTGTTCGCGGGCATGCGGACGATGTTCCCCGGGCTCGAGACCGGCCCCGTCCTCGACGAGATTCGCGAGCGTCTCATCGAAGAGCTCGACTACCGCAAGGAGGCGGCGAGCCAGCGCTTCTTCGTCGAGGCCTACGCCGGGCACCCGTTCATTCACATCCCGGCGGTGATCGACGAGTACTGCACCGGACGCGTCTTCACCAGCGAGCTGGCCGACGGTGTCCGCTTCGACGAAGCGGAACGCTGGAGCCAGGAGGAGCGTGACCTGGCGGCCGAGACCATCTACCGCTTCGCCATCGGGAGCATGTGGCGGCTGCACGTCTTCAACGGCGACCCCCACCCTGGCAACTACCTCTTCGGGCCGGGTGGCCGCGTGACGTTCCTCGACTTCGGCCTCGTGAAGTTCCTGACGCCCGACGAGGTCTATCCCCTGCAGCGCCTCATCGAGACCATCGTCATCGACCCCGATCCAGCTGCGTTCCGGCGGACACTCGAGGACGCCGGCTTCTTGCATCACGACTCCGCGCTCACCGACGACGACGTGGTGGGCTACTTCCGGCACTTCTATCAATTCGCGCTCGACGAGGAGTCCGGTGTCCTCGACGAGAAGTACGCCTCACTGACAGCACGCAAGCTCTTCCAACTCGACGGCGCCGGCAATCCCGGCATCCAGCGATCCGGCAACGTCCCGCGCGAGTACGTGATCCTCCAGCGCATCAACCTCGGCCTCTACGCGGTGCTCGGACAGCTGCGCGCCAAGGCGCCGTGGCGGGCGATCTCTGAGGAGCTGTGGCCGTGGGTCGACGCGCCGCCTGCAACGGAGCTCGGCAGGCAGCACGCGGCCTGGTTGGCGGGACGTCGCACGCCAGCAGCCGACTAGCGTTTGATCCGTGGCGGTCCGGCTCGAGATCGAGCTCACCAGTGCGCGGGACGATGGCACCTGGACGTGGCGCGCCGCAGGTGCGCGCCAGCCCAAGGGCGTGCTCGAGGCCGGCGTTCTCCCCCAAGGCGTCAAGGTCGGCGACATCGTGCGCGTCGAGGCCGAGCAGAACATCGACGGGATCAACATCACCACCGTGCTCCCCTCCAAGGCGAAGTCGCGCGAGCCGGAGCGACTCGAGATGATCGCCAAGCCCGAGGGCCCACTGGTGAGCGCATCGTTGACCGGACGCGACCGCGACGAACGGCGTGGCCGCAGTGAGGGACGCAGGCCGCCGCGTGGCGAGCGCGCACCTCGACGCGACCGGGACCGCGACCGCGCGGCGCGGCCCGCCGGACGCGACGCCGGTGGTCCGGCCCGTCGGGAGGGCGGCGGCCGCCCAGCGGCACCTGCCCAGGAAAGGCCGGCGCGTCCGCGGCCCAAGCGCCTGCACGCAGGGCGCACCCACCGCGACGCCCTGATCGCCACCCTTCCGCCCGAGCACGTGCCCGTGGCCGAGCAGCTGTTGAAGGGCGGAATACCCGCCGTCCGCCAGGCCGTGCAGACCCAGAACGAGCAGGCCAAGGGCTCCGGCAGCCCCGAGATCAGCGCCGAGCCGCTCGTCACCCTCGCCGAGGAACTGCTTCCGAGGCTGAGGGCCGCCGAATGGCGCGACCGGGCCGAAGCCGCCGTCACCCAGGCGGACGAGGTGAGCCTCCGGGACCTACGGGCAGTTGTCGCCGGGGCCGACACGGTCGCGCGCGATACCGAGAGCCGCGATCTGGCGGCCAAGCTGCGCGACGCCCTCGAACGGCGCAGCGCCACGGAACGCCAGGCGTGGGCCGATGAGGTGTCCTCCGCCCTCGACGATGGGCGTATCGTCCGTGCCCTGCGGATCAGCGGCCGGCCGCCCGAGGCGGGCGCCCGCTTCCCCTCCGAGCTCGTCGACCGGCTGAGCGAGGCGGCTGGCGCTGCCATGGCTCCCGATGCTGCGCCCGACCGGTGGGCCGCGGTGCTCGATGCCGTCGCCGGCTCACCCGTGCGCACCTCGGTCAAGCCCGCCGGCCTTCCGCCCGAGCCGGGCGACGACCTGTTGAAGACGGCCCGCCAGGCCGCCACGCGTGTGCCCGCGCTGGCGGCCCTGCTCGGCATCGAGCCGAAGGCACCCGCAGCTCGCTCGCCGAAACCGCCCCGCCGTCCTCCTCCGCCGCCGCCGCCGCCCCAGCCGGTGGAGGCCGCGGCCGAGCCCGAGAGCGCATAAGCAGTAGGAGCACAGTGAGCGTCGACTTCGAGACCCGGGGACGCGTCGCCGTCCTCACCATCAACCGGCCCGAGGCGCGCAACGCCGTGAACGGCGAGGTGGCGCAGGCCATGGAGGCCGGGATCGACCGCCTCGAGGACGACAGTGAGCTGTGGGCAGGCGTGCTCGCCAGCACCGGCCCGGTGTTCTCCGCCGGTGCGGACCTCAAGGTGATCGCCGCCGGCCGGCCCCAGGACCTCATCACCCAACGCGGCGGCTTCGCGGGCATCGCCCGCCGCGAACGCCGCAAGCCGATCGTCGCCGCTGTCGACGGCCCCGCACTCGCCGGTGGGTGTGAGATCGCCTTGGCGTGCGACATGATCGTCGCCTCGCGCCAGGCCGCCTTCGGTCTGCCCGAGGTGAAGCGATCGCTCGTCGCGGCCGCCGGCGGACTGTTCCGTCTGCCGCGTGCGCTCGCTCGCAACGTGGCGCTGGAGATCGCTCTCACGGGCGATCCGATCGACGCCGAACGGGCCTACAACCTCGGCATGGTCAACGAGCTCGTGGAGCCGGGCGCGGCGCTCGACAAGGCGCTCGCCCTCGCCGAGCGGATCTGCGCCAACGCGCCGCTTGCCGTCTGGGCCACGCGCCGGGTCCTGCTGGGCTCGGCCGGCGAGGGCGACGACGTCGGGTGGCGCCTCACCGACGAAGCGTTCGCCGAGATCCTGAGCAGCGAAGACTTCGCCGAGGGACCCCGCGCCTTCGTCGAGAAGCGTGCGCCCGAATGGAAGGGCCGTTAGTCGGTCGCGATAACCCGCAGGATGCCGTGTTCGTGCAGGAACTCGGCGAGCCCTTCGACAAGACCGCGGTCGACCACCTCATCCAGCGGGACCCACGCAGCCTCGGCGGCGTCGGCACCGGCGACAGGCTCGCGAGGATCGAGGACCGTCACGATGAAGTCGAGGATGACGTAGTGGAAGCCGTCGCCGATCCGCTCGACCCAGCCGACGAACCGGTCGGCCACGCCCTCGAGGCCCGTCTCCTCTGCGAGCTCCCGGACGACGGCCTCCACGAGCATCTCCCCCGCCTCGACGCGCCCGCCCGGGACTGACCACAGCCCGGCGGCAGGCCCATGGCCCCGCCGCACGAGCAACAGGCGCTCTTCGTCGATGGCGATGGCGCCGACCGCGACCTCGGGTCGCGACTGGCCGTGGCTCTCGAGCCCGACGGTCATTCGTCGCCCTCGAGCCGGTGGTGCATCACCAGCTGGCGCGCCGTGAAACCGGACTCTTCGAAGAAGTTCTTCGCCGAACGGTGACCCGGGAGGGCCATGGCGTCCATGCCCGCGCAACCCTCCGCCTCGCACCACGACACCAGGTCACCCAGCATGGCGTCGCCGACGCCGACCTCCCGGGCCTCTGCTTCCACGAAGATGTCGTCGACGACGCCAAGCCGTGACCGGTCGTGGAGCACTTCGACGTGCACGGCGGCGTACCCCACCGGCACGTCGTCGATCGTGCCGACAACGAGGCGCGTCCGGTCGTCGGCCAGCGACGCCTTGAGGCTGTCTTCGACAGGTTCGGGGCGCGCCTCGCGCGCCGCCCAGACGGCGCCGCCTCGCATCGGTGTCAGCTCGGCGATGGCGGCGTGGACGAGCTCGGCGAGCCTCGGCAGGTCCTCCTCGGTGGCGCGCCGCACGCCCTCCACTCAGCTTCCCGACTGCAGCTGCTGCACCCGCGAGAGGATCGTCTTGCGCTTGCGGCTCGACTCTTCGTAGGCACGCACCGCTTCGAGCTCGTCGGGCGCCAGACCGTCGAGACGCGGCACGACCTGTGACGCCGAGAGCGTGTCGTAGCCGGGAATGGCGAGGGACTCGACGCTCGGTGCCGTGACCTGTCCGTTGCCCGACGGCTCGGCCTTGGGCTCGGCCGCGAGTGCAGGAGGGGGGGTCGCCGCCCGCGCAGGAGGCGCCGGCTGAGCGGGAGACGCCGGCTCGGCAGGTCGCGGCGGGGTCGCGGGTGCCGGAGGACGCTGAGGGGCCGCCGGGCGCCGGCCGGTGAGCCCGCCGACGACCGACAGTGTCTGGCCGGCCTGATCGGTCGCCTGGCGCACGGCGCGCTCGGCCTGGTCGCGGCCTTGGCCGATGGCGTACTCCCCCATCACCCGGGCGGCCGTCACGAACTGACGGCCCTTCTCGGCCAGCTGGGGAATTGTCTCCCGGGCCGAGAAGAGGAAGCCCAGTGGCGCGTAGACGAACATGTCGAGCGCCTGGTCGATGGGATTTTTGTGGTCAGTCACGAGTCGATCTTCTCCCGTCCGGCCGCCGCAGGGGAAATCCCTATCAGGGCGCGGTATGGACGATGAGCACGTCGCTCGGCGCGTGGTGCGAAACCTTGTTGGGCACGCTTCCGAGCACGAAGCGCTTCGCCGAGGTCATACCCTTCGACCCCACAACGATCACATCGGCCCCTGCGTCGTCGGCTGCGTCGATCAGGAGCGCCGCCGGGTCGCCGCTGTCGACGCGGATGACGACGTCATCGACCCCGGCCTGGCGGGCGATGTCACGGGCCCTACGGGCTCGCTCGTCGGCGCTGGTGGCGTCGGTGATCGCCC
>JAFASB010000503.1 GCA_019244985.1 Acidimicrobiia bacterium
ACGAGCAGCTGATCGCCACGACCGCTCAGGTGAGCACCGACCGGTCGCTCCCGCTGACGGCCGAGCGACAGGCGCGCATCCTCGTCCTGACTGTTGGCGTCGTCCCGGGCGCCATCATCGGCGCCGCCCTCGTGGCCCACTTCGCCATCCGTCGGCGCCGCCGAACATGAGGGGGGTCGTGGTCGCGGTGCTGTTGTCGCTCGCGGCCTGCGGCGGCGGGTCATCGGGATCCGCGCCGGACAAGGTCCCGGTGGTGGTGTCGGGGGCGACGTCGGCGTGGAAGACGCTGACCGTCCACACGCCGGCCGCATCGGCCGAGGTCCCCGCCGACCTGCGCTCCAAGCTCACACCGCTGCTTGCGACTCGCCTGCTCGATCGTCCGGGCCCACTCGGCGAGTACGGCCTCGACCACCCCCAGGCGACGTTGACCTATGCGAGCGGAACGGGGTCGACGACCGACGTCGACATCGGCCAACCGAACTTCGACCGTCACTTCGTCTACGGAGAGCGACGAGGAAGCGCCGGCGTCTACCTTCTCCCGACCGACACCCTCGGCCCCGTGCTCGCCCTCGTGGGTATCGACATCCAGCCGCCGGGCTAAATTTTCGGGCCATGGCGGCCTATGCACACCCGGACGCGCTCGTCGAGACGGACTGGCTGGCGGATCGGCCCGACGACCCGAACCTCCGGGTCGTCGAGGTCGACGAGGACACGACCGCATACGAGAAGGGTCACATCCGCAACAGCATCGGGTGGAACTGGTTCGACGACCTGCACGACAAGCCGCGTCGCGAGTACGTCGACCAGGAGAGCTTGAGCACCCTGCTGCAGCGGGCGGGTGTTGGTCCCGAGACAACCGTGATCCTCTACGGCGGCAACAACAACTGGTTCGCGGCGTACGCCTACTGGCTGCTCCGGTACCTCGGCTTCGACAACGTCAAGCTCCTCAACGGCGGCCGCAAGAAATGGGAGCTCGAGAGCCGAGAGCTGGTCGACGAGGTGCCGTCGTTCGAGTCGACGAAGTTCAAGGTCCCCGGCAAGGTGCGCGACGACCTCCGCGCCCTGCGCGACGAGGTGCTCCAGAAAATCGGCAAGGTGCAGTTCGTCGACGTGCGCTCGCCCGAGGAGTACCGCGGTGAGCTGCTCGCTCCTGCCCACCTTCCCCAGGAGCAGGCAAAAGTCGGCGGACACATCCCCGGTGCGGCCAACGTGCCGTGGAGCAGGGCGGCCAACGAGGACGGCACGTTCAAGCCGGCCGACGAGCTCAAAGAGTTGTACGAGGATGCGGGCGTGAAGCCCGGCAAGGGCGTCATCGCCTACTGCCGGATCGGTGAGCGGTCGGCGCACACGTGGTTCGTGCTCACCCAACTGCTCGGGTACGACGACGTCGAGAACTACGACGGGTCGTGGACGGAGTACGGCTCGCTCGTCGGCGTGCCAGTCGAGCAATAGCCACTACACCGGGGGGATGACGACCGAGGCGTTCCCGCCGCCCGAACACACGCACGAGCACATCCCCGAGCCGGGAACGCTCGACGCCACGCCGTCGTCGGCGGACGCACCCGAGGAGGCGCCTGCACCGACAGGCGCTCGTCGCGTCCAGGTGTCGGCGTGGCCGATGTGGGTGCTCGGGCTGGTCATCTTCATCGACCAGGTCGACCAGAACATCCTGCGCGGTGTCGTCACGCCGTTGAAGCACGACCTCGGCATCGGCGACCTGCAGATCGGCATCCTGCTGACGGCCTACACCATCGTGAACGGGCTGATCACCGTCCCCGCCGGTTACCTCGCCGACCGCTGGAACCGCTCGCGGACGATCGGACACACGATCGTCGCCTGGTCCGGTCTCACCGCCTTGACGGCGGCGATGCCGACGTACGGCTCGCTGCTGGCCATCCGCTCGGCGCTCGGCTTCGGCCAGGCCGTCACCGAACCGTCAGCCGCCAGCCTCGTCGGTGACTACTACCCGCAGGAACAGCGGGGTCGCGCCTTTTCGGTGCAGCAGTGCCTCCTGCTGGCGGGGATCGGCGCTGGCATCGGGATCGGCGGCGTCGTCGGGGCGACCCTCGGCTGGCGGGCGGCGTTCCTCGTCGTCGGCACACCCGGTGTGCTCATCGCTGTCGCCGTCTACCGGTTGCGTGAGCCGGCGCGGGGCGAGGCCGACCGCCTCCATCTCGGTCTCGACGCCGAGGGCCAGGAAGAGGTCGAGGTCTCCCACGGGTTGTTCGAACACGGTTGGCGGCCGTTCGTCCGGGACCTGATGGCGGGTCTGCGCGCTGACGCCCGCACGATCCTCGGCATTCCCACCATGCGCTACGCCCTGATCGGCGTGTCGGCACTGTTGTTCACGATCAACGCCATCGGAGCCGCGCTGCCGCAGTTCTACGAGAGGGACCTCGGGGTGGCGAAGGGTACGGCCGAGGCGCTGGTTGGGCTGTTGGTCGTCGTGGGCGGCATCCCCGGCGTCATGCTCGGCGGGCGCCTCGCGGACCGGTTCATGACGCGCGTCCGTGGAGCGCGCATGGCGATCCCCGCGTACTGCCTGCTCGTCGGGAGCGCGCTGTTCTTCTTCTCGTATCTCTGGGTGCCGTTCGCGGTCGCTTTCCCGCTCGAGCTGCTCGGCATCTTCGTGACGAGTATGGCGGTACCCGCGTTGCGGGCAGGCCTGACCGATGCGGTCCCTGCCAACCTTCGGGGCGCCGGGTTCGGATTCTTCAACCTGGCGTCGATCGTCTTCGGCGGCATGGCGCCGCTCCTCGTGTTCGGCATCTCCCAGGCGTCCGGCGACTTGCGCACGTCGTTTCTCGTCTGCTCACCGCCGATTTTCGCCGGCGCCCTCGTACTCCTTCGAGCGCGTGACCACCTCGATGAGGACGCGGCGCGCATCTTCCAGGCCATCCTCACCGCCATGCAGCAGCAGGCGCGAGAAGGAGCGGACTAGGCCCGGGCGCCGGTGGGCGCCAGATTGGCGAGGAGGCGTTCAGTTGCCGCTGTGATCTCGTCGACGGCGGCCTCGAAGGTGGCCTCGTTGGCCTTGGAGGGCTTGCGGTAGCCGCTGATCTTGCGGACGTACTGCAGGGCGGCGGCCCGGGTGTCGTCGTCGGTAGCGACAGCCTCGGTGCGCAACGTCTTGATGCTCCGGCACATGCCGGCCACCCTACGAGGGTGCCGGCGCTAACCGTTGCCGAGGTAAGAGCTGGCGAGCGCCTCGCTGTCCCGTAGCTCGGCGGCCTCGCCGCAGAACTCGATGCGGCCCTTTGACAGCACATAACAGATGTCCGCGAAGCGCAATGCGTAGGTCAGGTACTGCTCGACGAGCACGATCGTCAGCCCTTGGCGGCGGAGCTCGTCGACGCTCTCGAACAGCTGCTCGACGATGCGGGGCGCCAGCCCCATCGAGATCTCGTCGAGGAGAAGAACGCGGGGGTTGCCGAGGAAGGCGCGCGAGAGAGCGAGCATCTGTTGTTCGCCGCCGGAGAGTGTGCCCGCGGCCTGGGACAGGCGCTCACGGAGGCGGGGGAACGTCTGAAGCACGCCCTCCATCCGCTCCTTGCGGCTGTCGCCGGCGTCGCCGGCGCGTACGCCGATCTCCAGGTTTTCGCGCACGTTCAGGCCGGGGAAGATGCCGCGGCCTTCGGGCACGAGGATGACACCCCGGCGGGCGATGTCGTACACGGATTGGCCGTCGAGCCGTTCACCGCCGTACCGGACCTCGCCACGCCAGACGGGCAACGTTCCGGAGATGACGTTCAAAGTCGTCGTCTTGCCCGCGCCATTGGGGCCGAGCAGGGCGACGACCGTTCCCTCGGGCACGCCGATGGTGAGGTCGTGCAGGATCTCGACCTTGCCGTAGCCACTGGTGACTCCGTCAACCTCGAGCAGGGGCGGCATCGCTCACCTCCTCGTCGTCTTCGATACCGACCGCTTCTGCACCGAGGTAGGCGGCGCGCACAGCTTCGTTGCGGCTGATTTCCCGAGGCGGGCCCTGCGCGATGAGTCGGCCGAAGTCGATGACGTAGATGTTCTCGGACACGGCCATCACCAGGTCGACGTCGTGCTCGATCAGGAGA
>JAFASB010000506.1 GCA_019244985.1 Acidimicrobiia bacterium
GCCCGTCATACCCGAGCTCCTCACCTCCGGTCAGCGAGACCACCCGACGCTCAACGTCGAGACCGGTCGCCGCGGCCCCGAGCGCCCATTGCACATCGAGCTGATCGCAGTCGTAATAGCACGCGTCCGGCGCCATGCTGCCCGCCAGCAGCTGCTTGGACAGCGGCGGCCGATCGTAGGGAAGCTGGTCCTCGGCACCGACGAGGACGATGCGCCCGTCGTAGCCGTCGCCGCGCAGGGTCTCGGCGGCGCGCAGTCCGGCCAGCGATGCGCCGACAACGACGACGGTCTTCAACGACGAACTACGAGCGCGGGGGGGACTGCTGGCGCAGGACCTCGAGGGCGCGATCGGCGTGCTTCTCCATGTTCAGCTCGCTCTTGATCACGTCGAGGACCGTCCCGTCACGGCCGATCACGAACGTCGTCCGCTTGTTGGGTCCGATGCCGCGCTTGGCGCCGTACTCCTTGGCGACGGTCTTGTCGGGGTCCGACAGCAACGGGAAGTCGAATGTGTACTTGTCGGAGAACTGCTTCTGCTTCTCGACCTTGTCGGCGCTGATCCCGACGCGCTGAGCACCGACCTCGTCGAATTCACGCTTGAGGTCGCGGAAGTGGCAACTCTCCTTGGTGCACCCCGGCGTCATCGCCGCGGGATAGAAGAACAGCACAACGGGCCCGTCGGCCAGCAGGTCACCCAGCTTCCGGGTCTCGCCCGTCTCGTCGGGCAGGGCGAAGTCCGGGGCCTTGTCTCCAGGATTCATGCAGCGACCGTACTTCGACCCCGTTCAGTCGGCCATTGCCGGTCCTCGTGCATTCCTCCCATTGCCCCATTGTCTCGCCACCGTCGTAACCTTCGAAAGCAGTGGACGTCCTCGTCGTCGTCGGCGACGGCCAGCCTCCGGAGCGGCTGTCGGCTCGAGCGGCCCACGTGGTGCGCACGGCGACAGCAGAGCTGGCGCCCGACGTGGTCGCCGACCTGCGCACGCGCATCCCCAGGCACGTCGGCGTCGTCGGTCCCGTCGAGCTCGCCAACAAGACGGCCACCCACCTTCACCACGCGGGCCTGCCGGTGACGCTGTACGCCGACGGACACGTCGACACCCACGACGGCGTCGACATCGAGCCCCTCACTGATCCCGGCCCGAAGATGGATGCCGCCGACTCTCTCCTCGACCTCGTCGGCGACACGCCGATGGTGCGCCTCGACCGCATCGGCCGGTCACTGGACTGCCAGCTGCTGGCCAAGCTCGAGTTCCTCAATCCCGGCGGCAGCGTGAAGGATCGCCCGGCCGTGGCCATGGTCGAGGCCGCCGAGCGCGCCGGCCTCATCGGTCCCGGCGGCACAATCGTCGAGCCGACGTCGGGCAACACGGGTGTCGGCCTCGCCATCGTCGCTGCCCGCCGTCGCTACCGATGCATCTTCGTGATGCCCGACAAGATGAGCCAGGAGAAGATCGGTTTGCTGCGGGCCTATGGCGCCGAGGTCGTGGTGTGTCCGACGACGGTCGCGCCCGAGCACCCCGACTCCTATTACTCGGTCGCCGACCGCCTGGCGCGCGAGATCCCGGGCGCCTACCAGCCGAGCCAGTACCACAATCTCGAGAACCCGGCGTCGCACGAGCGCAGCACCGGCCCTGAGATCTGGCGACAGACGGCAGGCCGCATCACCCACTTCGTGGCCGGCATCGGCACCGGCGGGACCATCACCGGCGTCTCCCGGTATCTCAAGGCGCAGAACCCCGAGATCCAGATCGTCGGCGCCGACCCCGAGGGCTCGGTCTACTCCGGCGGCACTGGCCGGCCGTACCTCGTCGAGGGCATCGGCGAGGACTTCTGGCCGACCACCTATGACCCCAAGGCCGTCGACCGCGTGGTGATGGTGAGCGACCGCAACTCGTTTCTCACCGCCCGGCGCGTCACGAGAGAGGAAGGCGTTCTCGTCGGCGGTTCGGCCGGCACTGCGGTGTGGGCCGCCCTCGAAGTCGGCCGCGAGCTCACCAGCGACGACGTCGTCGTCGTCCTCATCCCCGACTCCGGCCGCGGGTATCTCAGCAAGCTCTACAACGACGAATGGATGGCCGACTTCGGGTTCCTGCGCGCCGGCGGGCAGACCGTCGGCGACGTCCTCGAGCGCAAGGCGGTCGCCGGTGAGCTGCCGGCCCTCGTGCACGTCCACCCCGACGAGCCGGCGCGGGACGTGATCGCCGTGCTCCGGGAGTACGAGGTCTCCCAGGTGCCCGTGCTCAAGGCGGAACTGCCGCTCGCGGTCGCCGAGGTGAGCGGCGCCGTGCACGAGCGCGACCTCATGGAGCGCGCGTTCGCCGACCATTCGATTCTCGACCGGCCCGTCGCCGAGGTCATGGGCCCGCCGCTTCCGGCAGTCGGCAGTGGCGAACCGGTCGAGGCTGCGGTCGAACGCCTCGACGACGCTGCCGCGGTGCTCGTCGTCGACGCCGGACACCCCGTGGGCATCCTCACCCGATCCGACGTGCTGTCGTTCCTCGCCCAGCGCCCAGCCGGACCAGCGACCCATGACTGAGCCGCCGTTCGGGTTCGAGACCCGCGCCATCCACGCCGGCCAGACGCCCGACGACACGACCGGCGCGGTCGTGACACCGATCTATCAGACGTCGACCTATGCGCAGGACGAGGTCGGTGTTCATCGCGGCTACGAGTACTCGCGCACGTCAAACCCGACGCGCACAGCACTCGAGCGGTGTCTGGCGAGCCTGGAAGGCGCGGCGTCGGGGTTCGCCTTCGCCAGCGGCATGGCGGCCGAGGACGCCGTCCTGCGGGTGCTGCCCGCCGACAGTCACGTCGTCATTCCGAACGACGCCTACGGCGGCACCTTCCGACTGATCGACAAGGTGTTCGGGCCGACCGGACTGCAGTATTCCGCAGTAGACCTCTCGGACGTCGAGCAGATCGAGCAAGCGTGGCGTCCGAACACGCGCATGGTGTGGATGGAGTCGCCCACCAACCCATTGCTCGGCATCGTCGACATCGCGGCTGTGGCGCGACTCGCACGCGACCGCGGTGCCCGGTGCGTCGTCGACAACACGTTCGCAACGCCCTATCTGCAACAGCCGTTGGCGCTCGGTGCCGACGTCGTCGTGCACTCCACGACGAAATACCTCGGCGGACACTCGGACGTCGTGGGCGGCTTCGTCGCTGTGATGGACGTCAATCTGGCGACGCACATCGCCTACCTGCAGAACGCGGTGGGCGCCGTGCCCGGCCCGTTCGACTGCTTTCTCGTCCTCCGCGGCGTCAAGACGCTGGCCGTCCGCATGGAGCGGCACTGCGCCAACGCCCGGGCGATCGTCGATCTGCTCGAGCGTCATTCGAGCGTCGCCTCCGTCCGGTACCCCGGGCTGCCGACGCATCCCGGGTACGAGGTCGCAGCGCGCCAAATGCGTGGCTTCGGGGGCATGGTCGCCTTCACGCTGGCAGGGGGGGAGGACGCCGCCCTCAAGCTGGTCAGCAGCACGCGCCTGTTCACGCTCGCCGAGTCCCTTGGGGCCGTCGAGTCGCTCATCGAGCATCCCGCGCAGATGACGCACGCGTCCGTGGCCGGGTCCGACCTCGCTGTCGACCCTGCGCTGGTACGCGTGTCCGTGGGCCTGGAGACCGCCGACGACCTGGTCGACGACCTGCGCCAGGCGCTGGACGGCACCTGAAATCGGGTCGATCGACCCTTCGCAGCGCCCATTTCCCCCGGTACTCTCGTTTGTCGGGGATGTGGAAGTGAACCGGCGCTCATGGCTCAAGCGGCTCTCTGCCGTCGGTCGCGTCGTGACGATTCCGCTCACGGCAGTGGCGTTCTACGCCCTGCACCGCTGGGGAGCGATCAACAACACTCCGCTCTGGGCCCTGTACCTGATCCTGGGCCTCGCCGGTCTCACCAGCTTCGTCGCCGAACGACATTGGCCCGCTGAGTGCACCCGCCGCCAGCTTCACGCGCGCGTCGCCATCGACATCGCCGCCGCCACCTCGGTGATCTACGCCACCGGCTGGGGCCCGACGCTCGCCATCGGTTACGTGTTCGTCGTCGCCAACGAGTTCCGCGAGCACGGATCGCGTGTTTGGCAGCCGTCCCTGGCCTACACGGCGCTCGGCATCGGCCTCGGCGAAGCCGCCATCGCCATCGGCCTCGCCCCCACGATCGTGCCCGAACCCGACGTGCACGGCCTCGCCGTCCTGGCCGTCCTGGGCACAGCGTTCATCATGCGCCTGCTCGGATTGACGACTGCGTCGAAGGAGCAGGCGGAGGCCACCGTCCGGTCATCCGAGGAGCGCTTCCGCTCGCTGGTGAAGAACGCGTCGGACGCCGTATGCGTCGTCGACGGTGAGTCGCGCGTCGTCACCCTGACCTCTGCGATCGAGCACATCACGGGCTACCCACCCGAGAAGTACCTGGGTCAGATCGGGTGGGATTTCATTCACCCCGACGACCTGGGCGCGGCCGCCGAGGTCTACGCCGACGCCATGGCGAACCCCGGTCGGGCCATGCGGGCCGAGCTGCGGATCGAGCATCGCGACGGCTCGTGGCGATGGGCGGAGGTGAGCGCCACGAACCTGCTCGAAGACCCGGCGGTGATGGGGCTCGTGGCCAACTTCCACGACATCACCGAACGCAAGCAGTTCGAAGAAAAGCTGGCGTTCGACGCCTACCACGATCACCTCACCGGTCTGTCGAACCGCACCGCATTCCACGAAGCCCTTACCCGCGCCCTAGCCCGCTCGCGGCGGCACAGCCGCCTGAACGCCGTGCTGTTCCTCGACCTCGACCGGTTCAAGCTGATCAACGACAGCCTCGGGCACGAGGTCGGCGACCACTTGCTCGTCGAGGTCGGCAGCCGGTTGCGCGCCTGTCTGCGTCCCGAGGACGTCGTCAGCCGATTCGGCGGCGACGAGTTCGCCGTCCTGCTCGAGGACATCGCGGGCAACGACGACGCCATCCAGGTCGCCGACCGCATCATCGAGCTGCTGCACCAGCCGCTCCCGATTGCCAGCCGGGAGATCTTCCTCACCACCAGCATCGGCATCGCCGTCGTGGGCGACGGCGTCTCGGAGCCGGGCGAGGCTCTGCGCGAGGCCGACCAGGCCATGTACCGGGCGAAGGCCGCGGGCGGCTCGCGGTGGGAGTTGTTCGACGAAACTCTGGCGCCTCCGATGGTCGAGCGCCTCGAGCTCGAGGCCGAACTGTGGCGGGCGGTCGAGCGGGGCGAGCTCCTGCTGCACTTCCAGCCCGAGGTGAGCCTCTGCAGCAGCGAGATGATCGCGGTCGAGGCGCTGCTCCGCTGGGCGCACCCCGAACGCGGGCTGCTCGGGCCGGGCTCGTTCATCCCGCTGGCCGAAGAGAGCGACCTGGTCGTCGCCATCGACCGCTTCGTCCTGGCCG
>JAFASB010000513.1 GCA_019244985.1 Acidimicrobiia bacterium
GGATCAACCCGGCGATCGTCACCGTCGTGTCCGGTGGTCACAACGACCTCCTCGTCGGAGCCGCCCTCCTCGCGGGCGTGCTCGCCGCCCTCGACGGACGTGCCGCCAAAGCGGGCGTGCTCCTCGCCCTCGCCGTTCTCGTGAAGATCGCCGCCGTGCTGCCCCTCGGTGCGGTCATCGCGTGGATCGCCGTCCGCCACGGGCGGCGCGCTGGTGCCCGGGCGGCTGCGACGTCCGGCGTCGCGATCGTCGCGGGCTATGCGATGGCGGGCGGCACCGCCGCCCTCGCTCCGCTGAAGCTGGCATCGACCTGGCACAGCAAGGCGTCGCTGTGGACGTTCCCGACGTCGTGGATCGAGCGCACGCTGCTCGGTGTGCACCCCGGGCAGTCCCATGTGCTGGCGACAACGGCGATGGTCGTCGTCGTGCTGATCGGTGTCGTGGTCGCAGCTCCACGCCTGCGTGACCTCGACCCGGCGATGGCCGCGGGCGGCGCCGCCTTCGTCTATCTGCTCGGTGCTGCATACGTGTTGCCGTGGTACGCGGGATGGGTCGTTCCGGTCGTGGCTCTGGCGTGGCGTTCGCGCCTCGCCCTGCTCGCGCAGCTCCAGGCGTCGATCCTGTTGCTCATCTACGTCGACCGCCCGGGCGTCCATTCGACGGCGTTCCACGACGTCGTCGGCACGCTCTCCACCCACGTCGTTCCTGTGGTCGAGGGGCTGATCCTGCTCGCCCTCGTCGTCGTCTCGACGCGGCGGCTCGCAGGCCTCGCGGCGAGGGCCGCGGCCTGATGCGCAGGATGGCGGCAGTCGCCGCGGCTCTGGCGATGCTGGCCGCCGCCTGCTCGGGCGGGTCGACGCACAAGGTGGGCTCGGGCCGCACGACGACGAGTCAGTCCGGCTCGACGACGTCAACAGGCGCCACCTCTCGTGCGGGCGACCTCCCGGGGATGCCGCCGCTGCTCGACCCCAACGACATCTACGCCGCCGACCGCCCCGGCCAGCTCAGTTCCGAGGTCAAGGACTTCCGCAGCCTCGTCTACGTCCCGAACTCCGAGAGCAACACCGTCGACGTCATCGACCCGGCGACGTTCAAGGTGATCGACCACTTCCCGGTCGGCAAACAGCCCCAGCACCTCGTGCCGTCCTACGACCTCAAGACGCTCTACGCGACCAACGACCTCGGCAACACCCTGACGCCGATCGACCCCCGCACCGGCAAGCCGGGGCGGACCATTCCCGTCGAAGACCCGTACAACATGTACTTCACGCCCGACGGGCGGTTCGCGATCGTCGTCGCCGAGCGCATGAAGCGCCTGGACTTCCGCGACGCCCACACCATGGAGCTCAAGCACTCGCTACCGGTGCCGTGCAGCGGCGTCGACCACATGGACTTCTCCGCCGACGGCCGGTACCTGATCGCCAGCTGCGAGTTCGCGGGCGCAGTGCTCAAGGTCGACGTCGCCACCCAGACCGTGGTGGGGCGCCTACCGCTGCGCAACGGCGGCCAGCCCCAGGACGTCAAGACGTCGCCCGACGGCAAGGTGTTCTACGTTGCCGACCAGGTGGCCGGTGGCGTGTTCATGGTCGACGGCGAGAGCTTGACGTCGCTCGGCTTCATAGCGACGGGGAAGGGCGCCCACGGGCTCTACGTGAGCCGCGACTCCAAGTTCATGTACGTGTCGAACCGGCGCGAGGGCTCAGTGACGCTGATCGACCTGGCGACGCGCTCGATCTCGACGACGTGGCACATCCCCGGCGGCGGTAGCCCGGATATGGGCGGCGTGTCGGCGGACGGCAAGGTGCTGTGGCTTTCCGGTCGCTACAACTCCGTGGTGTACGCCATCGACACCGCCAACGGGAACCTGCTCGCCCGCATCCCCGTCGGCCACGGACCGCACGGATTGTGTGTGTACCCCCAGCCCGGCCGGTACTCGCTCGGCCACACCGGCGTGTTCCGTTAGGACTGCGACTCAGCCCAGCTGCAGAACGTAGGCCTCGCCGTCGGCGAACGGCGGTGTGACGAAACGGGCGACCCCGCCGCGGACGACGATCTGCTGCGATGACGTCGGCGGCTGATCGGGCATGGCGCCCACGGCGTCGGGTATGCGCTCGACGCTCACGGTGATCGCCCGGTCGGGGCCGCCGACCTTGAGGGCGACGACGACGGGTACAGGCGCCGGCGTTGCCGAAACGGACTCGTTGCACAAGGCGTTCACGGCCTTCGTGCAGCTCTGGTGACGACCGAGCAGGATCTGCCAGGTGGAGCCATGGCCGACGGCGAAGCCGCTGAGGAACGGCACCGAGCTCGACACGTCGAGACGGGCGCCGCGCATGGTGCTGTAGGCGTACTGGACCCAATAGGAGGTCCGCGGTGTCGACTTGTCCTTGTCCAGCAGGCCGCCGAGCGTCGCGTTGCCACAGCCCGATGCGTCGTCGTTGTCGGCACCCCAGCAGCTCGAGTTACCCGAGGCGATGCCCGCATTCTCGCCGGCCGCCAGGTAGGCGACCCGCCAGCCCGGAAGGCCCAGCGTCCGGGGATTGCCGAACTCGTTGATGAACAACTCGGGCTTGCCGATGTTCGGCCACCGGAACAGCTCGTTGCGCAGACGGTCGGCGTGATTGGCGATGCTCTCGGGCAGCTTGTCGAACGGGCCGAGATGGTCTGGCACGGTCTCGTGCCAGGAGATGGCGTCGAGCTTCATCTTGTTGGCGTTGGCGAAGTCGAGGAAGGTCGTGAGGTCGAGGATGGTGGGCTTTCCCGGGATGGGGTCGAGCGTCGCCATCGTGCTCGGGCCGACGACCTTCGCGTCGGGGTCGGCCGCCTTGATGGCCTGATATCCGTGCAGGTACATCTGCAGGATGTCCGACGGCGACGGGGCGCTTCCGCCGCCGTAGGCGAGACCGGCCTCGGGCTCGTTCACGAGATCCCAGTAGGTGGGGGCCCAGCCCTCCTGCTCGGCCTTGATGACGATGTTCTTCACGAACGAGTCGTAGGCGTCCCAGTCGTCCCAGGGCGCGGTGGCGCCGCCCTTGGACTTGTCGTAGGCGGCGACTCGCCAGTCGTCGCTCAACACCTCGGTGGTGTCGACCCCGTACGGCGCCACGAGCGTGTGCCAGTACTGGCCCGGCGACCCACGCCAGTTCGTCGGGTGGAGATTGAAGACGCGGCCCCTGTTCGTCATGCCGTCGATCTCGTGCAGAAAACCATTGAGGCCATCGGTGGCGGTGCCGTGCGTCGTCGTCGCGTCGACGGCGACACACGCCGGGCTGCCCGCGCACAGGGGACTGCCCGGGACGGCGGGGGGGCTCGCCAGCGCGGACGTGCTTCCGGACCGCGTCTGGCCGGCGACGGTGAACGTGTATCGCGTGCCGTTGGTGAGGCCGCGGAACGTGGCGTTGTAACACGTGCCGCACACGACGAGGGTGCCGTGGTCGCCGGTGCCGTCTTCGGTTGCGTGCAGGACGTAGGACTGCACCGCCGGTGACGTGTGCATGGGATCCCACGAGACCGTCACCGCGCCGGCGCCCGCGGCCACCCGGACGGGCCCGCTTGCGGCCGTTGACGATGTCGTGCCGCCGACGGCCACGTGTCCCGGCGTGGTGTCCGCGATCCCGGGAACGGTCGTGGAATCGAATGTGTCGGGGGAGACGATGCCATCGGCGCCGCTGTTGGTGGCGCTGGCCGCGCTCTTGCTCGTGGTGGTGTCACGCCTGGCCGCCCACGCCGCCACGTCCGCCCCCAGAACGAACACGATCAACGTCCACATCAGGGGGACCCGAAGTCGGCCGCGGACGAGCTGGACGAGCATGGACATACGGGGCGCGAGGGTAGCGGCGGGTCGCCGTGGCCCACCCGCGATCAGCCCTGGTCCGCTGGGTCCTTCCGAGCGCGGCTGGGCGCCACCCGCGGCGGCTCGTTCGGCATCTTCGGGTAGACGGGCGGCCACGGTGCGTCCTGCAGCCCGGCGGCAAGGTCCCGCTCGTGCAGCTCCAGCAGCGGCTCGAGGGACTGCGGCTCGTCGGTCATCGGCGCCCACGCGTCCCCGGTCTTCGCGACCCGGGCCGGCACGGTGTCGATCGTGAGCTGATCGGGTTCGACGGCGTCGAGCTCGTCCCACGAGAACGGCGTAGACACCTGGGCGCCGGGGCGGGCCCGCACGGACCAGGCCCCGAACACCGTCTTGTGGGGCGCGTTCTGGTTGAAGTCGATGAACACGCGAGTGCCCCGTTCTTCTTTCCACCAGGCGGCGGTCACGAGGTCGGGGCGACGACGCTCGAGCTCCCGCGCCACTGCGACCGCCGCGGCGCGGACGTCGTAGGAGGTCCACTCGGGGCGCAGCCGCGCGTAGACGTGGATGCCGCGATTGCCGGTCGTCTTGGGCATGCCGACGACGCCCACCTCGTCGAACAGGGCGTGCACCTCGCTCGCCGCCTCTCGCACCATCGGGAACGTCACCCCCGGCTGGGGGTCGAGGTCGATGCGCAGCTCGTCGGCGTGCTCGGGGTCGGCGGCCTTGCTGGGCCAGACGTGGAAACCGAGGCACCCCATGTTCACCGCCCAGAGGATGTGGGCCAGGTCGGCGGCGACGAGGGCGCGCGAGGTGGTGCCGTTGGGGGTCGAGACGATCGCCGTCTCGAGCCAATCGGGCCTGGTGTCGGGGACCCGCTTCTGGAAGAACGACGAACCCGAGGCGCCGTTCGGGAACCGCTGCATCAGAACCGGCCGTCCGCCCACGGCGGCGAGGAGGGGTCCTTCGACCGACTGGTAGAAGCGAACGAGGTCGAGCTTGGTGTCGCCGCGCTCGTCGAAGAAGACCTTCTCCGGGTGGCTGATCACCAGTTCGTGCCCGCTCGCCTCGACGGCGACCCCGCCCTTGGCCGGCATGGCGTCGACGCTATTGCGCGCCGGCTCAGAACAGCTGCAATGCCTGCGGCGGTGGCGGGACGTGGTCGAGGAGGGCGGCGTCGTTGTTGCGGACGTCGTTGACGCGCGTGCTGACTGCTCGGGTGGTGAACGGCGCTTCCGGCGGCGGTCCCAGGACAGCCTGGAGCTCGGCGGTGTCTGCGTCGGGATCGAGCCACACGTCCCAACGGTCTCGCGGTACGACGACCGGCATGCGGTCGTGCAGGCGCTCGACGGGCGGGCGCGCCGCGGCGGTGACGATGGCGCAGGTCCCTCGCCTCCCGTAGATCCCAGCGAAGCCGACTGGGCGCCCGTCGACTGGGGAGAAGACGTACGGCTGCTTGCGCCCGGCCGCCGTCGTCTCCCACTCGAAGAACCCGTCGGCGGGGATCAGGCAGCGCCGCTGTTCGAACGCTTCACGGAACGCCGGCCGTTCGGCGAGCGTCTCGGCCCGGGCGTTGATGAGCGGCGCCGCGCCTTCGCCGGCGAGCAGACCCCAGGGCGTGACGCTCAGGACGCGCCGTCCGCCGCCGTCGGCGACCTTGTAGACCTCGTCGGTCGGAGCGACGTTGTAGCTCGGCGGAAGGTGGGCGCCCGCCTCGACGTCGTCGATGTCGAACCAGTCGACGAGGAGGTCGCGAGGCGACATGGCGACGAACCGACCGCACACGGCCGGGAGGGTACCGAGCGTGTTCCCAAAGCGCCGACCAGTGGGTAGAACGTGACGACGAGAGAGGGGACGCCGATGGCCGAGACCTGCACTCACCTCAATCAGATCGCCAACCCCGAGCCCGAGTCCTGGGGCTGCGTGGACTGTCTGGCGATGGGCCGGGAGGACTGGGTCCACCTCCGGCTGTGCGAGGTCTGCGGACACATCGGGTGCTGCGATCAGTCGCCGATGCACCACGCGACGGCCCACGCCCACGGCACCGACCATCCCCTGATCAGGTCCTACGAACCCGGCGAGGACTGGTTCTACTGCTACCCCGACGACCTCTTGTTCGAGCTCACCGGCGCGCCGCCGGGACCGTCGCATCCCTGAGGGTGATGCGCGCGTGCTCGCTGGCGCGCTAAAACCTGACCCTTCAGGTGGAAGGCGGGGCTTCAGGATCCGCCAAAGGAGGCATGTTGAACCGACGGGAGCTCATCAACGCAGTGGCGTCGCACGTCGACGCTGACGCGAAAGAGGTCGACAAGGTTCTGAGCGGGTTCACCGAGGTCGTCACCTCGACGGTGGCGCGCGGCGAGCAGGTGGCAATCAGCGGATTCGCCAAGTTCGCCAAGGTCGAGCGGGCGGCGCGCATGGGTCGCAACCCGGCGACCGGCGAGCCGATCCAAATCAAGGCCTCGAAGAAGGCGCGCATCACCCCGCTCAAGGCGTTCAAGGACGCGGTCATGGGTGGCGCCAAGAAGGCCGCGCCCAAGAAGGCCGCGGCCAAGAAGGGTGCGCCGGCCAGGAAGGCGGCCCCGGCCAAGAAGGGTGCTGTCGCCACGAAGAAGGCCCCCGCCAAGAAGGTCGCCGCCAAGAAGACCACGAAGCGCCGCTAGGTCCCGCTTCGACATCGCGGCCCGACGGCTTGGCTGTCGGGCCGCAGTCGCGGCACGCTTGAGGGATGCAAACGCGTGTCAGCGACATGCTGGGTGTGGAGTTCCCGATCCTGGCGTTCAGTCACTGCCGGGACGTGGTGGCGGCCGTCACAAACGCCGGTGGGTTCGGCGTGCTGGGCGCGGTGGCCCATTCGCCTGAGCAGCTCGAGATCGACCTCACCTGGATCGAGGAACAGGTCCGCGGCCGTCCCTACGGGCTCGACCTCCTGCTCCCGCAGAAGTACGCGGGTGCCGACGAGGGGGGCATCGACCGCGAGGCGGTGCGTCAGCTGCTGCCGCCCGAGCAGCAGGAGTTCGTCGACGACATCCTGCGGCGGTACGGCGTCCCGGAGCTCGACGAAGAGACGAAGTCGATGATCTTCCGTGGGGGCGGCCTGTCGATCTCACCGAAGGGCTACGAGCCGTTGCTCGACATCGCCTTCGCCCACGGGATCCGCCTCGTGGCCAGCGCCCTCGGCCCGCCGCCGCCGGCGCTGATCGAGCGGGCCCATGGCTCCGACGTGCTCGTCGCCGCCCTGGCCGGCACCCGGACTCACGCCGAGCGCCACAACGCGGCGGGTGTCGACCTGATCATCGCCCAGGGCACCGAGGCGGGCGGCCATACCGGAGAGATCTCGACGCTGGTGCTCGTCCCCGAGGTTGTCGAGGCTGTGAAGCCCACGCCGGTGCTGGCCGCGGGTGGGATCGCCACAGGCCGTCAGATTGCGGCGGCCATGGCTCTGGGCGCCGAGGGTGTGTGGTGCGGCTCAGTCTGGCTCACCACCGAGGAGGCCGAGACCCAGCCGGCGGTGAAACAGAAGTTCCTGGCGGCCACGTCGAAGGACACGGTGCGGTCACGGTCGCTCACCGGCAAGCCGGCGCGCATGCTGCGCAGCGCCTGGACCGACGAGTGGGAGAAGGCCGACGCCCCGCCACCGCTGCAGATGCCGCTGCAGACGGCGCTGGTGGCCGAGGCCCAGCTCCGCATCAACAGGTCGGCGACCACCGAGGGCTCGGGCGCCCAGGAGCTGGCGAACTACTTCGTCGGCCAGGTCGTCGGCCAGATGAACCGCATCCGGCCCGCCCGCCAGGTCGTCCTCGACATGGTCACCGAGTACGCCGACGTGGCCCAGCAGTTCGCCGACCAAGTGGCCGAGACCGCCGGCACCTAGAGCTCCACCCACTCCTTCGTCGCCGCCGAGCGGCGGACGGCGTCCAGGACCTGCATCTGGGCGACGCCGTCGGCGAACGTCGCCGGTTGGGGCTCGGCCGGGATGGGGTTGCCGAGGATCAGGTCGCGGAAGGTCTCGGCCAGGCGCGTGTAGGGCGGCAGATCGAGGCCGTGGGCGATCATCTGGTCGTAGGCGGTGTGGAGCACGCCCGCCGGGAGCGGCTCGGGACCGCCGGCCGGCAGGCGCGGGAGGTCGTCGGCGACCGGGAGCTGGCGGGTGCCGTCGGCATCGGCGACGAGCACCTGGTCGCCGACGTCCTGGATCCACGCCGTGCCCTTGGACCCGACGACGCGCGTCTCGATGAGGAACGGGCCCCGGTCGCTGCAGGTGCTCGACAAAACGCCGGTGCAGCCCGACCGCATGCGGAAGTGGACGACGAAGGCGTCCTCCGCCGACTTCTCGCGGCCCGCAACGTGGGGGAGGGCGGCACTCACGCCGTCGAACTCCCCGAGGGTGACCCGGACCTGGTCGATGACCTGGGAGCCGTGGGCGCCGAACCAGCCGCCACCCGCGCCGGCGTCGGCCCACCACGCGGGCACCTCGGCGTCGGCCTCGGCGAGCATCGGCACGTGCATGAGCACCAGAGCGAGACGGGGCTCACCGACCATCCCGGCCGCGACGGCGCGCGCCAGCGTGGCCTGGCCCGGGTCCCAGCGGAACTCGGTGCCGAGCAGGTGCACGACGCCCGCGGCCTCGGCCGCCGCCAGTAGCTCACGGGCTTCAGCGGCGTCGCGCGCGAACGGTTTCTCGCACAGCACGTGCTTCCCGGCCGCCAGCGCCTCGAGCACGAGCGGGCCGTGGGTATGAGGCGGGGTGGCGATGGTGACGGCGTCGATGTCGCCGGCGCTGAACGCCTCGCTCAGCGAGGTATACGCGTTGGCCACGCCGAACTGTTCGGCCCGTTCGGCGGTCTTTGCCCGGTCGCGGCCGACCAGCGCCGCGACTGAGAAGCCGGCGGCGCGCAGGGCGCGCACATGGGTGACGCAGCCGAAACCGGTACCGACGACGGCGACGCCCGGGCGCGTTGGAGAGAGCCTCTCAGCGGCCCCGGATGCGCGCCTCTCGGCGCGACTGCTCAGACGGGTCGGACGCCGGTGGCCTGCGGGCCCTTCTTGCCCTCGCCCACTTCGAACTCAACCCGCTGGCCCTCATCGAGCTGGCGGTACCCCGACATCTGGATCTCGGTCTGGTGCACGAAGAGGTCCTGCCCACCATCGTCGGG
>JAFASB010000459.1 GCA_019244985.1 Acidimicrobiia bacterium
GCCTGGCTCGACGCGCGGGATGAATCGCTCCTGGAGTGGATCGCCGAATCGCAGATCTCGGCGCTCGTCGCCGACAACTACGCGGTCGAGGGCATGCTCGGCAAGGACGCCGACAAGGACCAGGGCCGCCACTCGTTCCTGCCGATCCACCATCTGTGCCTGTTCCGCCTCGGCGTCCCCCTCGGCGAGCTCTGGTACCTCCACGAGCTCGCTGCCTGGCTTCGCGACCACAACCGCAGCCGCTTCCTCCTCACCGCCCCTCCATTGCGCCTCCCCGGCGCAGTGGCGTCCCCCCTCACTCCGATCGCGACAGTCTGAACGCCTTGTAGTCGGTGTCGCGGACCCGTGCGATCTCTTTGAAGAGCTTGGGGCGGCCGCCGGAGTTGAGGAGGTAGCGGCGCGGCTTTCCCGGAATGTTGGTGCCGAAGTAGTAGCTGCTCTTGCCGAACGACGGGGGTTGCTCGGCCCAGCGGTCGACCATGTCGGTCCAGCGCTCCTCGGCCGCGGGATCGACCTCGATGGTGTCGTAGCCGTGGTCTCGCACGTAGACGAGGGTGTCGGTGACGAAGTCGACCTGGTCGCCGTTGTACCTCGGGTTGTTGCCGGCGGCGGCGTGCGGTCCGCCCGGGAAGAAGAAGTTGGGAAAACCCGCCGTCTGGATGCCGAGGAACGTCGTCGGCCCCTCGGCCCAGTGCTCCTCGAGCGCGATGCCACCCTGCCCGCGGATGCCCATCCGTGTGAGCGCGCCGGTGCCGAAGTCGAAGCCGGTCGCCCACACCACGATGTCGAAGGGCTGCTCGCCGTCGGTCGTCTCGATGCCGGTCGTCGTCATGCGCACGATCGGCGTCTGGCGGAGGTCGACCAGCGAGACGTTCGGGCGGTTGTAGGCCTCGAAGTAACCCGTAACGAACGGCGGCCGGTGCTCGCCGTAGCGCTGGTCCTTGGGAATGAGCTTGTCTGCCGTGTCCGGGTCGTCGACGATGCCGCGGATCTTCTCGGCGATGAAGGCGCACCACTCGGCGTTGGCCGCGGGTTTGAACAGCAGATCGGTGTAGTTGCTGGTGAGCTTCGAGAAACCTTTGCTCTGCCACATGGTCTCGAAGAACGCCTGCCGCTCGTCGGCGGCGTCGTCGAACGTGGCCCGGTCGTGAGGGAGGTGAAGGAAACCTGCCGCCGACGTGTTCAACACCTCGCACATGCCGTCAAAGTCGGCGCGGAGCTCGGCCTGCTCCTCGGGAGTGATCGGCGCGTTGTTCAACGGCGTACACCAATGGGGCGTGCGCTGGTACACGGTCAGCGACGCCGCCTCGGCGGCGACGATCGGGATCAGCTGGACACCGCTTGAACCTGTACCGATGACGGCCACGCGCTTCCCAGCGAAGTCGACTGGCGTCGCCGGCCACCGACCGGTGTGGTGCTGCTCACCGCCGAAGTCCGCGCGCCCCGGGATATCCGGGAAGAACGGCACCGAGAGGATGCCGGTGGCGGCGACGAGGAACCGGGCGCGGTACTCGGAGCCGTCGTCCGCAACGACCGTCCAGCTTCCAGCTGACTCGTCGTACGTCGCCGAGGTGACTCGAGTGCCGCAGCGAATCTGGCGGCGAAGGTCGAAACGGTCGACGACGTGGTTCAGGTAGCGCTCGATCTCGGGCTGCTCGGCGAAGTGCTCCTTCCACTCCCACTCGTCGAAGAGCTCCCTGGAGAACAGGTAGCCGTACGTGTAGCTCTCGGAGTCGAAGCGCGCACCGGGGTACCGGTTCCAGAACCACGTGCCCCCGACACCATCACCGGCCTCGAGCAGCTGGACCGAGAACCCAGCCTCACGGGCCCTATACAGCTGGTAGATCCCCGTGATCCCGGCGCCTACCACCAGCACGTCGACGTCCACACCGCGGATTGTACCGATCGGTCTAATCTACGGGCCGATGGCGGTCCCGGTGCCCTACGCGGTGGAGCACGCCGACCGCGTGCCGAAGGAGCGGTACTTCGACCCCGGCTTCTACGAGCTCGAGTGCGAGCTCCTGTGGCCTCGCGTCTGGCAGATGGCCTGCCGGCTCGAGGAGCTCCCTGGCGTCGGGGACTTCGTCGAGTACGAGATCCTCGACCAGTCCGTCGTCGTCGTTCGCGTCGACGCCACCGACGTGCGGGCTTTTCAGAACACCTGCCGCCACCGCGGGGTCAAGCTCGTGGAGGGGCGGGGCACGATCGACAGCGGCTTCACCTGCCCGTTCCACGGCTGGTGCTACGGCGTCGACGGCGCGAACACGTTCGTGTCGCAGAAGCGGACGTTCGCCGAGCACAACCTGCAGCCCGGCGACATCGACCTGGTGCCGGTGCGATGCGAGACGTGGGCCGGCTGTGCGTGGATCAACCTCGACCACGGCGCGCCCTCACTGCGGGAGTGCATCGAACCCGCGGCCACGACCCTCGACGCCTGGAACGCCGACGCCCTGCAAGCCGAGTGGTGGTACGCGGCGCGCCTGCCGGTGAACTGGAAGCTGGCCGAAGAGGCGTTCATCGAGCAGTACCACGTGCTCGAGACACACCCGCAGCTGCGGCTTCCGGGCCGGTACCCGCCGCGCAACGGTCAGTTCGACTCGCGGACGTTCGTCGATGCCGAGCTCGAGTACCTGCACGTCATGAGCGACGGCATGGCGGGCATGGTGCACGCGGACGACGTGCGCATCGCCGAGGAGCTCCGGGGCATCGAGCTTCCCGCCGACCCGGTCCTCGCCCGGTCGACATGGGACCACGCACTGAACGACGCGGTCACCCGCTGGCACCGCGAACAGGGCCACGCCATGCCCGATCTCAACGATCTCGACGCGCAGGGCTTCAACGAACCGTTCTGGCACCTCTTCCCGCACTACTTCGTGCTGCCGATGTACAGCAGCGCGTCCGCGTACCGATTCCGTCCCCTCGGACCGGAGGAGACGTTGATGGAGATCTGGTCGCTCACCCGGTTTCCGGAGGGCCACACGCGCCCCAAGCCGACGCCTCCGGAGATCTGGGAGTGCGACGATGAGCGGTGGCCGCCGATCCCGACCCAGGACTTCTCCAACCTGCCGAGACAGCAGAAGGGCCTGCACAACAAGGGGTTCGAGTTCATGCGCCTGTCCGAGACCGCCGAAGGCAGCATCTCCAACTTCGAGCGCACCGTCGACGGCTTCCTGGCCGGGCTGCCGTACGAGAAGCTGCTCCCCGCCCTGCGCTCGGTCAACGTCGATCCGCTCGAGATGCCGATCGTCGATCTGGGATTCTGACCCGATGAGCACCTATGCCGAGATCGCCGAAGGGATCCGCGCCACGATCGCCACCTACACGCACGCCCTCGACGATGGCCGCACCGACGACGTCGTCGCCACCTTCTGCGACGACGGCGTGGTGGAGATCGACGGCATGGGCAGCCACGAAGGACACGACGCGCTGCGGGCGATCTACGCCACGTGGAAGCCGATCGGCGCCCAGCGCCACCTCGTCCTCAACACGATCGTCACCAGCTGGAGCGACGACGA
>JAFASB010000210.1 GCA_019244985.1 Acidimicrobiia bacterium
GACGGCGGCGAGCGCAGGTGGCGCGACCGCGCCGGCCAAGCTTTCGCCGACCTACCCGAAGCCGCAGGCCGATCCGCAGTCGGCCTCGGCGCACGTGCCGCCCCCGGCCGCGCCCGCGACGCCCACCGGGTCCCCGAAGGACAGCGAGGGATGGACGACGTTCAGCCATTGGACGCGGAACGCGAACGGCTCGGTGACGTCGCAGATCTTTGACGGGCCCGCGTTCCGGCACAAGAACGGCGGCGGCTGGGAAGGCGTCGACGCGTCCGTGCACCCGAGCGGAAACCCAGCCCAGCCCTTTGCAGCCGAGGGCGCCGTGCGCCCGGTGCGCTTTGGCCAGTCGGCGTCCAACATCATGCAGCTGGCGTTGGACGGCGGACCCGTGACCCTCTCGAGCACCTCGCTGAACGTGGGTGCCGCGCAGGCGAACGGCAACGGCGTCACCTATCAGAACGTCGCCACCGACACCGATCTCCGCTACCGAGTGAGTCCCGGCGGCGTGAAAGAGGAGCTGGTCCTTCGGTCGGCGAACGCACCACACACCTTCACCTTCCACTTGGCAGACCCCGGCCACCAGCTGGGCAACGCCACGCCGACCGACGGCGGGGGGGTGCAGTTCTCCAACCTCCTCGAGGGCGACACGGCCGTCACCCTGACGCCGCCCGTCGCCTACAGCGCCGCCAACCCCGCCGCGCACGATCCCTCGAGCGCTCATCTCTTGGTTGTGCCGGCCACCGACGGGTTCGACGTGACGGTCAACGTCGACGAAGCGTGGTTGCAGAACAAGACGTTCCCGGTCGTGTTGGACCCGACCATGGGGTTCAACGACGCCAACAACGCGATCACTGATGGCGTCGCCTCTTACGCGATGAGTACCTGCGGCGGCTGCAACACGCTCAACACGACCTACCAGTGGCTGGCGACCGGCAGCTACACGGATACGAACGGGACCGACATGGAGCCGGTCCGCAGCTTCGTGAAGTTCGATCTCTCCCAGATCCCCGCCGGCTCGGTTGTCTCCGCCTCGAACTTCGGCGCCTATTTGGAGGACTGCACCGGCACGTCCTACGCGGGCGACGTGCTCCAGGGCACCTACCACTGCGACTCCCACTCCTACACCGTCGAGCTCCACCAGATGAACGGTGCGTGGGGCCCGTCGTCCACCTACTCCAGCCTGGCTCCGCTGATCAACGGCACGGTGCTGGCATCGAAGACCTTCGGGTCCTTCGCGGCACCGGTGGAGTACAACCCGACCCAGTATTCCTGGGACCTGACCGCCGAGACCCAAGCTTGGGTCAACGGCACGGTCGCGAATAACGGCTTCGCTATGAAGACCGCCGCTGAGCCTGCCGCCGTCAACGACCCCAACTACAACATCGGCGGGCCCGCCTTCGGCTCCAGCGACAACGGCTGGCGGTTCCACCCGACGTTGACCGTGACGTATACACCCCCGCCCTTGGGCCCCCAAAGCGTCAGCGCCTCCGCGGGCAACGGCGCCGCCACCGTCACCTGGGCCCCGCCGTCGGACAACGGCGGCCCGGCACCGACGGGCTACACCGTGTCGACCTACTCGTCGGGGGGGACGCTCCTCGGTCAGACGAGCGCGTGCGCCACCTGTGCCAGCGCCACCATCGGAAGCCTCAACAACGGCAGCACCTACTCCTTCAGTGTGGCGGCCACGAGCGCCGGGGGCACGGGCCCGGCGACGCCCTCCAACGTCGTCAGCGTGGGCTCCCAGCCCAGCGTCTCGGTCCAGCCGACCAGCGACGTGACCAACACCTCGGGTGTCTTCACGCGGGGCCAGACGCTGACCTACAAGGTGACCGTCGCCCACCCGGGACCCAACACGCTCACCGGCATCTCCCTCACTGACGCCCTACCCGGCGGTGTGCTGCCGGCGGGGACGTCGTTCACCACGACCTACAACCCCGCCGGCATCGCCGGCATCACGCAGAGCTGCCCAAAGACCGCCCCGCCGGGCCAGATGACTTGCAACTGGGATGGCATAAAGGTCTCCATCACCGGGCTGCAGGCGATGGCGCCCAACGACACCTACACGCTCACCTACCAGGCCGTGGCGCTGGGCTCGGACCGCGGGTGCAGCCAGGTGCTGAGCACGCCGTCGGTTGGTACTGGGGCCAACAACTCCCAGGTGACCGTGCCCGTGACGGTCTGTGACACGGGCCTGGGCCTCGAGCACTGGTGGTCTTATGCGAGCCGAACACTCGGGCCCCAGAGCGAGGCCAAGGTCAACGTCGCCAACGGCAACCTCGTCCTCCAGGCGACCGACACCACCCCGGTCCAAGCCCACGGGCACCTGGCCTACGTGCTGCGCCGTACCTACAACTCCCAGGACAGCACCGTGGTGTCCTTCCCCGGGTCGATCGGCTCGGGCTGGAGCATGAACGTGGGCCAGGCCGACGACCTCATCGGCGACGGCGTGGGCGCCAACGGCCTCTACGTCCCGCCTGCGCAGGCATTCGCGAATCCCTTCGCGGTGACCCTCATCGACCGCGACGGCACCCGCCACGTCTTCCAGGCCCGCAGCCTGGGGACGAACCCGACCGACCCGACCAAGTGGGTCGACGTCTCGGGCCTGCAGGCGCTGACCAACCCGGGAGCGCTCGGGGCCCTGATTCCCAACGCCCTGTCGGTGCTCAGCGGCCATCGCCTGTGCGTCGACCAGAGCTACGTCGCGCCCGCGGGTGTCCATCTCGCCCTGTGGCGGTATCTCGATGTGACGGTAGGAACCGGCACCACCTGCGCCCCGCTGGCCGGCACGACGCCGTCGGTCCTGGGCTTCGGCGCCGAGCGACCGGACCGGCTGCGCTATGAGTTCTCCTGGAACGGGCGGCTCCTGGACATGGTCGACGGCAATGGTGTCGATCTCCGTTACGCATACGAGAACCTGCCCGCGGCCGGCGTCGACGTCGGGCGGCTCACCAACGTCTACGAGGCGCATTCCTGCACCACCGGCCCGACCGCGGGTTCCACCTGTCGGGCCTTCCGGTTCAACTACTCCCAGTCGCCCGTCGCCGGCCAGCCCCTGTGCACGAACGACTCGGCGGGTGCGTCCACGGTCTGCGTCACCGATCCGGCCGGGCGGCCCACCAGCTACGTGCTCGACTCGTCCTCGCGGCTCATCAAGGTCGACAACCCCGACGGCCAGAACGTGACCTACGCCTACGGCAGCTGCGGCGGCAACGCCAACGCCCTGTGCTCGGTCAGCGATCCCCGCGGTCACGCCAGCTCCTTCACTTACGCCGCGCCCCTGGTGGGCCTGGCGCGGGTCTCCTCTCTCACCGACAGGCGCTCAACCCAGACCACCGTGTCCTACGAGCGCCCCGACTACGTCCACGTCGACACCGCGGGCGCCAACCGCTACGCGCTGGACACCCCATCGGAGCGCCAGCGCTTCACGGCCATCGATGCCACCGGCCGCGTCGGGGAGGTCGACGAGGGCGACACCGCAGACAACTACCGCCACGAGACGACCTACACCTGGGACACGTCCGGGGCTGGGGCGTGTCGCCAGCCCGACAGCGTCGTCGACAACAACCTCTGTCGCGTGGTGCGCCACTCGCTGTCGAACTTCTCGCCAGACGAGGACACCCGTTACGTCTACGGCGCCGAGGGCCAGCTGCTGTCGACCGACCAGGTCACGGCGCCAGCCGACGCCAAGACGACCAACGGTTACCACGCCCAGTACGTGGACGCCGACGGCGGCGTCACCCCCTAGGACGACACAGTGGCGGGCTCGGGCGCCGTGACCTCAACGAGCACAGGCGGCACCAGAGGCGGGGCCCGGACGCTGTTCGCGCTGTCGGACAAGACCCAGTCCCTGACGCCTCGGGGCAACGCCCCAGGCGCCAACGTGCAGACCTACGTGACCGACTACTACGTCGACAACAACGCCGCGGCAAATCCCAATGCGGTGCTGGTGACAACGACGTGCAGCGCGCCGAAGGCGCCGACGTCGAATACCGGCAACGTGTGCGAGACCGACGCCCCGGCATCTGCCGGCGTGACACCGCCGGCGAACAGGTGTGTCGAGAGCAGTAGCACTCGTCCGACACCGTTTGCCTGCACGGACTACACCTACGACACCTTCGGCCAGAAGCTGACGATGACGAGCCCCAAGGCGGTCGTCGAAGGCGGGAACCCCTTCACGTACACGTATTACGCGGACAGCGACCTCGATCTGTCCGCCAACGTCTCCGCGGGTGGGTGGCTGAAGGGTGTCCAAGATCCCACCGGCAACTTCGTGGCCTACGCCTACGACCGGGCCGGCAACGCCGTGCGCACCTGGGACCGCAACGCGACCCAGGGCCACGCCCTGGCCAGCTATCCCGGCACGGTGGCGGCGCCGACCAGCGGCGGCTACCACGAGACCCTCTACGGGCCCTACGCCGCCGCGCCCAGCGGCTCGACCGCGTACTCGGCACCATGGCGCTTCCTGGTGTCTGACCGCGACCCGGTTGGGAACCTGACGACCTACACCCTGGATGCCAACGGCAACCGGACCGCGATCCGGCCGCCTCGCGGCACCGCAGCGGGCAACGCCAACTACGACACCACCCAGAGCTTCGACAACAACGACAACATCGCCTCGACCCTTGCTCCGGCCGAGAAGGCTGCCAACCAGCCCGACAACACCGACCACCCGACGACCTACGTCTACGACCCGTTCAACAACAACACGTCGGTGACCGACGGCCGGGGCAACGTCACCGCCCACTACTACGACTCGGTCCACCGCGCACCCGCCACGGCTTGGACACGGGGGGCGGCGGGCTCGGTCAACGTGCCTTCGGCCTGCGTGGCGTCGTCGGGGTCGGCCCAGGCGCCCCTGCCCAGCGGCCGAGTGGCCTGCCGATCGGCCGTCGGCATGGACGGCGTCGACAACATCACCGGTATCCAGGACGGCAACCACCAGGTCGAGTACAGAATCTTCGACGGCATCCATCGCGAGATCCGTCGCACGGTGCCCCGCAACGACGGCACCTACACCAACACCGAGTCCGACACCAACTACGACCTCGACGGCAATGCGCTCGACGTCTGCTCCCCGCGTCAGCTGGACTCAGCGTCTCGGGAGCCTGATGCAACCGGCACCTGCACCTCGACCTCCAAGCTCGCCACCCACAACGCCTATGACGCCGCGGGCCGGCTGTCCACGACCACGACCTATCGGTCCGCGACGCTCGCGGAGACGACCCAGTACGCCTACGACGCCGACGGCAACCGGGTGTCGGTAACCGACGCCAACAATCACCAGACCACCGACACTTACAACCTCTTGGACCGCAAGGTCACAGAAGCCGTGCCCCGGGACGCTTCGACGACGAACACGACGACGTGGAACTACGACCCCGCTGGCAACACCACGGCCGTGACCAAGCCCGCCAACCGGATCACGGCGTACGGCTACGACGCCGACAACCGCCTCACCGACACCATCGTCGGCGCCGACAACGTCAGCGTTGCCCTGGCCGGGACGGTCGACGCCCAAGGCACCAAGAACATCCACACCCGCGTGCTCTACGACCCCGACGGCAATGTGGCGGCGTCGTTCGATCCCCGCGCCTTCGACCCGGCCGAGACGGCCTCGGCGCCGTCGCCGGCCTTCATGGCGCGAACCGACTACGACCCCGACGGCCGCCCGACCGCCTCCTACGTCCCCCGCTACGACCAGGCCGCGACCGGCCGCCACGACGACCTGGGGCTCAACGACCCCAGCGGGACCGACCAACAGACGTCGCAGTGCCCGACGAACCCGAGTCCTCAGGCCGTGGCCGGCGTCCCGAGCTACCCGTCGACGGTGGGCGTGTGTGTGACCAAGGTGTCCTATGACGCCGCGGGGAACCAAACCAAGGTCACGCTGCCGACCGCGACCAACGGGTCCTCGAACCGTCACCTCGACCTCTCCTACACCGACGACAACCTCTTGGCTGCCGTGTGCGGGCCCGCACCCGGGGCCCAGAACATCTACCCGACGGCGTGCGCCACCTACGGCAACTCGTCGCGAGTGACCGTCGCGGCCTACGAGTACGACGCGGACACCAACGTGGTCAGGCAAGTCGACGCCAACGGGAACCAGCAGTTGACGTCGTACCTCTCCGACGGCCTCGTGCAGACCGAGACCGGCCAGCCCAGCGGCACGCTCACCCACGTCACCCAGCACGCCTACGACGCCGGTGGCAACGAGACAACCCTCACCGACCCCGCCGGCAACCACACCGTCACGACCTACTACGACGACAATCTGCGGCGCGACGTGACCGACGGCGCCTCGGACAAGACGTCCTACGCGTATGACGGCGTCGGCAACGCCTCGACGGTGACGTCGCCGTCGGCCAACGCGCATGACGCCAACAACACAGCGGGCACACCCACGACCAACACCTACACCTTCGACAATTTGTTGTTGACCTCGATCGTCCCCGTCGCGCCCGACGGCTCCCAGCGGCGGCGCACGACCTATGGCTATGACGCCGGTGGCCGCAAAACGTCGCAGAACGCCGAGATGGTCGATCCCAACGGCACACTGCTTCCAAGCGGCGAGGGCTACACCCAGCACTTCACCTGGTTCCAAGACGACC
>JAFASB010000231.1 GCA_019244985.1 Acidimicrobiia bacterium
CGGGTCCCGATGACCACAACCTCCACTAAGGAGACGCATTATGAAGCGCAGCAAGGCATACCGCGCCGCGGCTGCCCAGATCGACAAGGCCCGCCTCTACAGCCCTGCCGAGGCGGTGGCCCTGGCGAGGAAGACCTCGCCGGCCAAGTTCGACCCCACCGTGGAGGTCGCGCTGCGGCTTGGCGTGGACCCGCGCAAGGCGGACCAGATGGTCCGCGGCACGGTGAAGCTGCCCAACGGCACCGGCAAGACCGCCCGGGTGCTCGTCTTCGCCACCGGCGACCGCGCCGAGGACGCGCGGGCGGCCGGGGCGGACTACATCGGCTCCGATGACCTGATCGAGCGGATCCAGGGCGGCTGGCTCGACTTCGACGCCGTGGTGGCCACGCCGGACCTGATGGGGAAGGTCGGCCGACTCGGCCGCATCCTTGGCCCGCGCGGCCTCATGCCCAACCCCAAGACCGGCACGGTCACCGCCGACGTGGCCAAGGCCGTGCAGGAGTTCAAGGGCGGGCGGGTCGAGTACCGCACCGACCGCTACGGCAACGTGCATGTGCCGATCGGCAAGGCCAGCTTCGACAAGGACGCCCTCCTGTCGAACCTCAGGGCTGTCGTCGACGAGCTCAACCGGGCCAAGCCGGCGTCGGCCAAGGGCCGCTACATCAAGAACATGACGGTTTCGACGACGATGGGGCCCGGCATCAAGGTCGACCCCGGCCGTCTCCGGACGCTCGAAGACGAGACAGCGAGCGCAGCTAGCTAAGTTGTAACGACCACAAACGCCAGAGACATCCGGTGCGCTCGCCAGAGCGCTGAAAGGCCTTCGGGCCGCCCGACGAGGTGCATGCATGGAAAATCCCCGACCTGAGAAGGTCGCCGTCGTTGACGAGGTACGTGAGCGGCTGTCGTCGTCAGGCGGCGCCATCCTCACCGAGTACCGGGGGCTGAACGTCTCCGAGCTGGCCACGTTGCGCCGCTCGCTGCGCGAGGTCGTCGGCCGGTACAAGATCTACAAGAACACGCTCGTGCGCTTTGCCGTGCGCGAGCTCGGGTTGCAGGACCTCGAGGAGATGCTCCTCGGTCCCACGGCGATCGCCTTCGTCGACGGTGACGCGGCTGCGGTGGCCAAGTCGCTTCGGGACTTCGCACGCGGCAACCCCAACCTGATCATCAAGGGCGGTGTCCTCGGCGAGACGATCCTGTCGGCCAAGGACGCCTCGGCGCTGGCCGAATTGCCCTCGCGCGAACAGCTCCTCGCCCAGCTGGCGGGCGCCATGGCGGCGCCGCTCCAGAACATGGCCGGTCTGTTGAAGGCCCTGCCGCAGAACTTCGCCTACGCCCTCCGGGCGGTGGCGGAGCAGCAGGGTGGCCTGGTCGATGTCGATAGCCCTCCCGCAGAGGCCGAAGCACCGACTGACGCGGAGGACGCCGTCAGCATCCCCGACCATCCCGACACGAGCCCGGCCCCCGACGAGACCGAGAACCCGCCCGATTTCGAGGGGGAGTCGCCCCCTTCGGACGTCGAGCTCCCCGAGAGCCCGGCCCCTGACGAGACCGCACGTCCGCCGGAGGCGGAAGAAGTCATAGAGCCCCCCTCAGACAGTTCTGAAAGTGAAGGAGAGCAGTAATGGCCACCAAAGAAGAGATCCTCGATTCCATCGCCGGTATGACCGTCCTCGAGCTGAGCCAGCTGCTCAAGGACTTCGAGGAGAAGTTCGGCGTGACGGCCGCAGCCCCCGTGGCCGCTGCCGCACCCGTCGCGGCCGCCGGCGGCGGTGGCGATGGTGCTGCCGCCGAGGAGCAGGACGAGTTCGACGTCATCCTCGCCGCCGCGGGCGACAAGAAGATCCAGGTCATCAAGGAGGTCCGGGCCCTCACCAGCCTCGGGCTGAAGGAAGCCAAGGACCTGGTCGACAACGCGCCCAAGCCCGTCCTCGAGAAGGCGTCCAAGGAGGACGCCGAGAAGGCGAAGGCTCAGCTCGAAGGCGCCGGCGCCACCGTCGAACTGAAGTAGTTACTTACTCGGCTTTGAGGACGCGGGCCGGTTGTACCCGGCCCGCGGCCCAGGCCGGTCCTCCCGCCAGCAGGTTGGCGACGACCAGCGTGGCGGGGATGACGACGAGCACCGCCGCCAGCGGCACCACCGGGGGCGACACGCTGCCCGCGTTGCTGGCGACGAGTCGCCAGGTCCACCGTCCGAGGGCGACACCGCCGGGGATGCCGAGGACCAGCGCCGCCAACGCCAGCGTCGTCGCCTGCCACGCGACCGTCGCCGACACCTGCGGACGGACGAACCCGATCGTCTTGAGCACGGCGAGGTCGCGGCGGTGACGGCGCACGGAGTTGAGCAAGGTGAGGGCCAGGGCGGCGACGGCCAGCAGGATGAGCAGGCCGGCGAGCACGTACGGCAGCGCGTCGACCTTGGCGAGGTTCCCGACTTCGCCGCCGGGATAGGGCGCGAGGACCTCCCGACCGAAGTCGTGCAGCAGCGACTGGGTGCCCACCGCCTTGTCCGCGCCCGGTCGGAAGCGCACGGCGAACTGCAGGACGGGTGTGTTCGGGATCAGGATCTGCTTGCCGTCGACTGCGGCGGGCGTCGGGGGAATGATGCGCTGGAGGCCGCCGTAGGTGACGCTGCCGCCTTCGGAGAGTCGGGGTGACAGATCGCCGGCCGTCGGTTGCAGCGACACACCGACGATCTGCATGGAAACC
>JAFASB010000286.1 GCA_019244985.1 Acidimicrobiia bacterium
AGACGCCACAGCTCGCCGATCTGGGTGGGAAGCGACTTGTCGCCGCGGTCAGCCATGCCGGTTTCCTATCCCCAGGATGCGCGCTGCGCAAGCACAGCCACCTCGTCGGACAGGGCGGCGGCGAGCATCGAGAGTCGATCGTCGGGGCCGTTCTGCTGCAGGAGGCGCTGGCAGTCCAGCGCGCCCAGGGGCGCAAGCGCCGCCGCCTGGTAGGCGGCAACGGCCGGGTCGCCGTCCAGCTCGAACGTCGCGGGCGCTGCCGGCTCACCGAGCTCCGCCTTCAGGGCCAAGGCCCGACGCAGCAGACGCTCGACCTCGGACCGCTGGGCGGCGGCTTCATGCCCCGCGGGTGGCTCGGCGAGGATGCGGACCTCTGCCCGCGGATAGGGATCGTCGGCGAGCCACCGGTCGACGACCAGGCGGTCGATGCCCTGCGCCATGAGCAGCCAGCGCCCGTCGGGCAGCTCGGTTGCTTCGGCGATCCGCGCACACGTGCCCACCGAGGTCCGGACGTCGCCGCCACCGACCTCACTGCCACGCTCGATGAGCACGACGCCGAAGCGGCCGTCGCCGTCGAGGCAGTCCCGGGTGAGCGCCCGGTACCGGGGCTCGAACACGTGCAGGGGCAGGGCGACGCCGGGGAAGAGCACCGTCCCCAGCGGGAACATCGGCAGCAGCTCTGGGGTCACTGAGCGTCACCCGTCAGTGCTGCCGGCGGCGGCGCCTCGGGATAGGTGTACAGCGCGGCCGCGACCTTGTCCTCAAGCGCCTTTCCCTCGGCGTCGCTGCCGATGCCGTTGACGACGAACGAGAATGCCAGCTGGCTCGACGAGGTCGTCGACACCCATCCGGTGAACGCCGCGGCGCCGTTCAGCGTGCCGGTCTTCGCCCACAGCCGACCCTTGAACGGTGCGGTGGTGTACCGGTGCAGCAGGGTGCCGCTTCCGCCTGCGACCGGCAGGCGAGCAACGGTGGTGGCCTGTCCGTCGCGCTCGACGGCCCGCAGCAGCACCTGACAGGTCGCCCGGTCCGACCGATCCAACCCCGACCCGTCGACCATCACCACGCCCGTCGCCGGCAGGTGCAGGTCGTCGAGCACCTTGCGAGTGACGCCGACGCCTGCGGCCGTCGTCCCGGCGCCACCGAAGCGGCGGCCCAGCTCCTTCGCCAGAAGCTCAGCGGCCAGGTTGTCGCTCTGGGTGAGCATCACGCCGACTTCGTCGCCGACGGGCGCCGAGTCGACTCCGGCGAGAACCGCGGTTGCGTTCGCCGGCGCGGTCCCCTCACCGGTCCCACCGACCTGGATGCCATGACTCTGCAGCAGGTGGACGAGCAGTCCGGTGGCGTTCGCCGCCGGGGACGGGGCCGGCACCTGCTTGGGCGTCCACTGCGCTTCGTTGTCGTTGACGGTGAGGGCGCTCATCGGCCCGATCTCGCCGTTGGTCAAGTAGCTGGGGCTCCACGTGGAGACGACCCGCTGGGTGTCGTATCGCGACTCGTCGCCGAGGATGCGGCCTTGGATCTGGCGCACGCCGGCCGCCGCCAGGTTGGCTGCCAGATCCTCGAGGGCCGTGCGAGCGCGCGGCTGATGCTCGTAGCCGGCCTGGGCCGCGAAGTCAGCAGTCGCCAGCAGCGGGTCGCCGACGCCGATCAGCCACAGGTCGCCCGCGACCACACCGTTGACCGGCGGGTGGGCGGCGCGCACCTCGGTGTGGAACCGCTCCCCCGCGCCGATGCGGTCGAGCACGGCCGCCGCGGTGAGCAGCTTGAGGTTCGAGGCCGGGACCAGTGGCAGGTAAGGGCGCTGGCTGTAGACCGTCGCCCCGCGCCCCTCGTCGACGGTGAGGCAGCTCTGGGGCCTGGCGCCGACGATCGCATCGAGGCGCTGGCCGAGCCTGACACTGGCCACCGCACCGGACACGAACCCCGGGATCCTGGCGGCATCGAACAGCGGTGCCGACACCGCGACGCGCTCGCTCAAGCCCTGGCGCGGCGAGGGCCACGCAGCGACCACTGCTGCCGCTACCGCGAGCACGGCGAGGACAGCGGCCGCCAGACGCCCGGTCACCGCCGACGTCAGCTTTCGCGGGGCCAGAGGAGGTACGTCGACGAGGCCTTCATCACCAGTCGCCCGTCCTGGTCGTTGACCTCCGCTTCCGCGAACACCGCCTTGGAGCCGCCAGACAGGACGTACGCCGTGCACGTGAGGGTCGAACCCGCGGGAACCGGCTTCAGAAAGGAGACCTTCATCTCCGCGTTGGCCGCGAAGACCTTGCGCTCGCGGGCGAACGTGAGGGCACTGGCACCCATCGACGAGTCGGCAAAGGCGGCCAGGAAGCCGCCCTGCACGATGCCGGTCGGGTTGGCGAATCGCTCGTCGGCGACCATCCGCCACACGGTGCGGCCAGGCTCGCTCTTGTCGAGGCAGACCATCCCGAGAGTCAGGTCGCAGTTGGGCGGCACCTGGACGCGACGGTCGGTCGGCGGCACGCTGCGCAGGGTATCCGCCGCCCTTTGCGCGGCCTCGAAACGCGAGGTTGCCAGCCGCCGGCGATGCGTCATGCTGTAGCCAGTGGCCCCGCAAGACCTTGGTCGACAGCTGCGGCGTGCACGTCAGCACCTGGGGCTCTCGCTGCGCGATGTGCACGCGCTGACCGCTATCCCCCTCGACTGCGTCGCCGCTCTCGAAGAGGGCGACCTGACCCACCTGCCGAGCCCCGTCTACGCCCGCGGCTACATCCGGTCCTATGCCGAAGCCGTGCGCCTCGACGGTGACCGGTTGGCCCTCGAGCTCTGGCAGTCCATGGAGGAAGCGCAGGCGGCGTCGTCAGGCGTGTCCCACCGGGCCGCAGCGCGGCCGCGAAGCCGGTCCGCACCGCCGCGCGCGCCCACCGATCGACCACCCGAGCACCGCCGGCCGCGGCGGACCACCGGCCACCGGCCGTCGAGCCTCGCCAAGCTGCGCCAGCCCACGTCCCCGTGGGTGCCCAGGCCCGGCCGCATCAGGCGCATCGCACCGGCGCTCGAGCGCGCGGCCGTCGTCGTCCTCTTCATCGTCCTCGCCGTCGGCATCTGGGACCTGCAGCGCGCTCGTCCGGTGCATCCCCCGACGGCCCACGCCCGGGCCGCCGCCGCGTCCCAGGCCCAGCCGAAAGGCCCGAGCCCTGCCCCGTCCGACACCGCGCCCCCGCAGGCGGCGACATTCACCGCGACACCCGTGAGCGACACCGGTTCGCTCGCCACCTACGTCACCGGCGCCGGCCACTTCTCCGTGGTCGTCCAGGCCACGGACGCCGCCTGTTGGCTTCAGGTCCGCGCCGCTCCGAGCGGACCCGTCGTCTTCGAAGGCACCCTCCAGCCCGGGCAGGCCCAGCCATTCGACGCCAACGGAACTCTCTGGGTGCGACTCGGCAACCTCGGCCACGCCGCCCTCCAGGTCGACGGCACGCCGCTCACGCTGCCGAACAAGCCGTCGTTCCCCTACAACCTCCTGCTGCAGGCCTAGAGAAGAGAGGTGGCCGCCGGCTACTCGGGAACGCCACTCGCCAAGAAGCTCGGCATCCGCGCCGGTGACACGGTTGTGCTGGTCGGCGCCCCGGATGGCTTCGAAGCCGAGCTCGAAGGTCTCCCCGACGGCGTCACCCTCAAACGCCGCTCCGGCGGCAGACCCCATGTCGTGGTCCTGTTCACGACGCAGGCCAGCGAGCTCGCCCGCCGGTTCGAGCCCCTCGCCAAATCGATCTTCCCCGACGGGAGCCTCTGGATCGCGTGGCCCAAGAAGTCCTCAGGCGTCACGACCGACGTGAACGAGAACCGCCTCCGCGATGTCGGTCTCCCCCACGGTCTCGTCGACAACAAGGTCTGCGCCGTGAACGAGGTCTGGTCGGGACTGCGCTTCGTCTGGCGCAAGGAGAACCGCTAACGAGCGAGCAGACCGCGGCCGGTCACGATTGGGAGGTCGAGAACCGAGAGCAAGCCGGGCGGCGACGAGCAGACAGCCGGGATGGCGTTCAGGACGCGCATCGCCGTCGTCAGCAGACCTGCTTCGTTGTGGTCGCCGCTCTCGCCCTCCATCTGGAAGTCGATCTGGAGGTTGGGGTTGCCCTTGGTGATCACCCGGTAGCCGCCTTTGCCGAGCGGCTGCGGCCAGTCGGGCGCCACGTCGTCGTGCATGCGCGTCACGTGGTTCACGACGATGCGGGGCTCGCCGCCGATGATGCCCTGCACCTCGAAGTTGAGGCCCGCAACGGTGCCTTTCTCGATCGTGCCGACGGGCGTCTCGTACGTCTCGTCGGCCGGCACCCGTTCGTACGTCTCGCGGATCTCGTCGACCTTGACGCCGAGGCCAGCGGCGATCACGTGCACGACAGGACCCCACGCTGAGGTCAGGATGCCCGGCAACAGCAGGAGCGGCGTCTGGTCCATCGGCTTACCGAAGCCCATCGTCTCGAAGATGACCTCGGGCTGCATGTAGGTGTTGTAGTTGAGGATCTCCATCACCCGGACGGAATCGATGCGCTCGTGGAACCCGGTCAGGATCAGCGGGAGGAGGTCGTTGGCGAAGCCCGGGTCGATGCCGGACGTGAAGCACGAGGCGTTGCCCCTTCTGCACGCCTCCTCGAGGCGCTCGACCGATGCCTTGTCGGCCGCCGGCGGGTAGATCAGCGGCACGACCGACGTCGAGACGACGTTCTTGCCGGACTCGAGGATGCGGGCCATGTCGTCGACCGCTTCCGTCG
>JAFASB010000082.1 GCA_019244985.1 Acidimicrobiia bacterium
GGTCGTCTACGCAGGCGATGTCGCCGTCGCCGAGCTCACCGAGAGCGTCGAAGGCACCGACACGCCCGAGTCACTGGTGTTCGATCTGGCCGGCGACGGCCGCATCGCCCGCATCTCGATCTACATCCAGCGCCCGGAATTCGTGCCCTGAGAGGAGCTTCGATGGGAAACCCGATGGCGCCTGCCATCCCCGAGCTGAGCCCCCGTCAGGAGGTGGCGCTGCTCGCCCGGATCCTCTACCGCGAGGGCTACGACGACCACCTGGCCGGTCACATCACGCTCAAGCTCGACGACGACACCCTGCTCGTCAACCCCTTCGGCATGCCGTGGGACGAGGTCCGGGCCGCCGACATCATGCACATCGACCTCGACGGCAACGTGCTCGAGGGCCCGTGGACGGTCACCCCCGCCATCACGCTCCACCTCGAGCTGCACAAGATGCGCCACGACGTCGGCGTCGCCGTGCACAACCATCCGCGCTGGGGAACGATCTGGGCCGACATCGGGCGGGCGCCTGAGATCTTCGACCAGACCGCAGCCATGTACCACGGCGAGGTCGCCGTCTACAGCGACTACCCGGGGCCGGTGAACGAGCCCGCCAACGCCCAGGACGTCGCCAAGGTCATGGGGTCGGCGAACGTCTGCCTGCTCGCCAACCACGGCGTGCTGATCGTCGGTTCCGACGTGCGCTTCGCCTACCTGCGGGCCGCGGTGTTCGAGTGGCGGTGCCGCCAGGCGTGGCACGTGGCCGCGGCCGGCGGCGGCAAGCCAATGCGGGCCGACGTCGCCGCCGAGTTCGGCGAGATGTTCAACCACGTGCCGTTCCCCGGACTCTTCGACGCCATGGCCCGCCGCGAGCTGCGGGTCGACCCGACCATCCTGGACGAGTAGAGACCTCGTTCTCGGGGTGGATAACCGGCCTAGAGGCCGTTATCCAACCCGAGAACGCGGATCAGACCTGCGGTGCCGTCGACTTCGATCTCGGCGCCGTCGGGGATGACGTTCGTCGCGCCTGTTGCGCTGACGACAGCGGGGATACCGAGTTCGCGGGAGACGATCACGGCGTGGCTCATCTGGGCGCCAACGTCGACCACCACGGCTTCAGCGGCCAGGAACAAGGGGGTCCATGACGGGTCGGTGATCGGCGCCACCAGGACCTCGCCGGGCGCCAGCCCGCGCGGGTCGAAGGGGTCGAGCACGACTCGGGCCCGCCCGCGCGCCAACCCCGGACACCCGGGGATACCGCGCAGCACGGAACCCGGGCCGAGCAGGTCGACTGGACGGTCCCGGTGCTCCCAGGTCGAGACCGGTGGCTGCACGCCCTCGAAGACGAACGGCGGGACGAGTGACCCGAGCTCGTTCCGCTGCTGGCGACGCTCGTCGATTACGGCCTTGAACCCCTCGGGCGCGGCGACGTAGTCACCGAGCTCGTCGAGCGTCAGCAGCCACATGTCGGCCAGGTCGTCGGGACCCCCGCGCTCACGCGCGCGACGGGCGAGCTCGAGCTGCGCAAGGCGCAGGCCGTGGATGGCGCGGATGATCGTCGTCTTGCTGCGCTCGCGGCCCTGGGAGAACAGGTGCGTCGAACGCACGGCCCGGTCGAACTGGGCGCGGGTAAGGCCCGGGAGGCGCGCCCGCGCGGCACCGGTGGCCGCTTCTCGCTCAGCCCGCAGGCGCCGGTGCTGGAGCTCGGGGTCGTGGGCGGCGTCGGCGACGCGCATGCGGTCGATGGCGGCAAGAGCCAGCCGCGGAGCCGTACCCCAGGTCGGCGAGGAGCCCTCCCACTCGTTGGGGCCGCGCGACCCGAAGTCGTCGAGGAACGCCGTCAACCCCTGGCGGAAGGCAGCCGCCGCCGGCTCGGCTTCGAGCCGGCTCTCGATGTCGTCCACGCCCGCGTCGAACACGGCGGCGATTGCCGGGTCGTCGGCGGCCATGCGTGCGAGTCGCCACATGGCCCACGACGGCTCGGCCGACTCGACTGAACCGATGCCCGAGAGCAGTGGCGTGATCAGCGTCGGGTCGCCCAGCTTGCGCTCGCAGATCTGGGCGAGAACGCCGCTGCCGATGAAGACCCGGAACGTGGTGAGGATGTGGCGTCGGTACAGGTGTCGGAAGAGTGGCCGGAAACCGGTAGCGACGCCGAGCAGATCTTGGTCGGACGCGGTGGTCGGGTCGGGGAGTGAAGTGAGCCAGGCGCGCACGCGCTGCTTGTCGTCCTCGAGCTCGGGCAGCGCCTTGGCCGAAAGCGTCGTCAGGATCGTCCGCCCGATCCGAAGGGACGCGGCGACGCTCTTGTCGCCGGCGTGCTGGCGGTACGGCGGCGCCGCGGAGTCGCCGAAGAACAGGGCGTCCATGTCGGCGACGTTGATGCCTGGCGTGCGCACGGCGAACACCCGGATGTACGACGCGTTGAGGTAGGCGTAGCCGCCGAAGCAACCGATGATCACCTTGTTGTCCTCTTGGACATCGCGGTCGAGGAGGACGCCGTAGTCGCGCCAGGCCTCCCGCCAGCCCAGCTCGGCCTCTCCGCCGTAGGCCGACCAGCTCAGCGGGCTGACGACGTCGGGGAAGACCTCGCCGACGTTGCCGCGCGTGTAGATCGGAAACCGCCTGCTCGGCGCGTCGTCGACGACCCATACCCGCTCATTCACCGCCGCGTAGTCTCACAGCCATGGCCGACCATGACCACACGATCGACACTGGCAAGGGGACGTTCAGCCTCGAGGACCTCGGGCCGCTCATGCCCGGAATGGCGGAGATCATGCCGCTGGTCGGCAGCCGGATCTGGAAGTGCTACTACGCGGGCAAGGCTCACAACCGGCAGCTCGCCGCCTTCCAGCTCAAGGAAGCGGTCAACCTCATGGAGAAGGGGGCCTTCCTCCGGCCCAAGTACGTCGACAACATGCACAAGTTCATCGAGGAAGAGGTCGCCGACGTCAAGAAGGCGATCGACAACGAGGACTGGGACGGCTTCGAGCCTGCGTTCGCGGCGATGGTCGACGCGGCCAACGCCTACCACGACGTCTACGACAAGTCGTATCTGCGATGGAAGGTGCCCGACGCGCCGCCGCCCGACCTCGACATGACGCCTCGGGGCTAGCCCGAGGGGGCGGCCCCTCGAACCACCACGATCGAGGTGGTAGGCAACCGCTCATGGAATATCGCCAGCTGGGCCGCAGTGACCTGACCGTGTCCGAGATCAGCCTCGGGTCGTGGCTTACCTATGGCGTCGGTGTCGAAGCCGATGCCGCCCGGGCGTGTGTCGAGAAGGCCTTGGACGTCGGCATCAACTTCTTCGACACGGCCAACGCCTACGGCCGCGGCGCGGCCGAGGAGTTTCTGGGCGAGACGTTGGCCGGCATTGACCGCTCGTCGTACGTCTTGGCCACCAAGGTCTTCTTCCCGATGTCTCCGAAGGACCGCGGGCTCTCGGCGGCACAGATCCACAAGCAGATCGAGGCCTCGCTGAAGCGGCTGCGGACCGACTACGTCGACCTCTACCAGTGCCATCGCTACGACCGCGACACCCCCCTCGCCGAGACCATGCAGGCCCTGACTGACGTCGTGCTCGAGGGGAAGGCCCGCTACGTCGGCATCAGCGAGTGGAAGGCCCACCAGATCCAGGCCGCCCTCGACATGCCGGACGCCGTACGCATCGTCTCCAGCCAGCCGCAGTACTCGATGCTGTACCGCGTGCCAGAGAAGGAGGTGTTCCCGCTCTGCGAGAAGGAGGGCATCGGCAACGTCGTGTGGTCGCCGCTGGCGCAGGGGATCCTCACCGGGAAGTACGTACCGGGCTCGCCGCCGCCCGAGGACTCGCGAGCCGCGAGCGAGTCGATGGGGCAGATGATGGGGCGCTGGCGCGACGACGACGTCCTGGCGGCGGTGCAGAAGCTGAAGCCGATCGCCGACGGCGCGGGCCTGACGATGGCGCAGTTGGCGCTGACCTGGGTCTTGCGCGAGCCGGTCGTGTCGTCGGCGATCATCGGCGCCACGCGACCGGAGCAGGTCGAGGACAATGCCGCCGCATCGGGCGTCAAGCTTTCCGACGACGCCCTCGCCGCGATCGACGAGGTCCTCGAGCCGGTCCTGTCGGTCTAGGGGCCGGCGAGGCCGGCCGCCATCGCTGCGCCCAGCTCCCAGCACGCGTCGCGGTCGTCCTTCGTGGGTTCGCCGACGACGGTCACGGGCTTCTGGGCCAGCTTCCACTGCAGCCCCGTCGTGATCGTCTCGATGGCCCGGGCGGCACCGGTCGTGTCGCCGTTGCCGTGCAGGTAGAAGCCGAACGGGCGGCCGGCGGTGTCGTCGAGACACGGGTAGTAGATCTGGTCGAAGAAGTGCTTGAGGGCGCCCGAGATGTAGCCGAGATTGGCCGGCGTGCCGAGGACGTAGCCGTCGGCTTCGAGCACGTCGACTGCCGTCGCCGCCAGGGCCGCTCTGGCGACGACGTCAACGCCATCGATGGCATCGTTGGTCGCGCCGTCGATGACCGCCTCGAACAGCGTGTGCAGCGTCGGCGAGGCCGTGTGGTGGACGACGAGCAGCCTCAAGTGGCGGGCCATCGCCGGACGAAGCCCTCGTACTCGGCGGCCAGCCGCTTCGAGAAATAGGCGGCGAGTCCGTGGCGCACGGGCCCGGGCGTCTGCTCGGGCACCTGCCCCAGCATCTCCAGGTAACGGTCGGCCATGTCGTAGGTGTCGAGGAGCTCGACGACCTCGGCGGCAGTCAGGTCGTGGTGGCTGATGTGACGCCGATGGCCCGGGTAGTGGCGCTGCAGGTCGGTAAGGGCGTCGGTCAGCACCCGTCGCACGAGAGGCTCCACCGGCGGAGTGGCCTGCACGGGCAAACGGTAGCGTCAGCCCT
>JAFASB010000144.1 GCA_019244985.1 Acidimicrobiia bacterium
TCGGCTACCTCAAGGTCGAGGGCATCCCGCTCGGCGGGCGCGGCGTCACCGTCGAGGTCGCCGACGGCAAGACGAAAGTCGAAGGTCTTCCGCGCGAGGTCGAGCTCATCGAGCAGCCGCGGCACCCGCTGACCGCCGGCTAGTCAGTAGCCGACGGCGCCGTCGATCAGTTCTCTGATGAGGTCGGCGTGCCCGTTGTGGCGGGCGTACTCCTCGATCATGTGGTTGTAGATCCAGCGGAGGGAGACCTCCTCGCCGCGCCGGAGGCCGGTGTGGTCGAGGTCGAACTGGGCGGCCGCGGCCCGGCTGGCTTCGCACTCGGCCTGCCATGCAGCGAGATCGGCGTCCCAGTCGGCGTCGTCGAGCCCTTCGCACTTCAGAAGCAGCGTCACACGGTGGTACTCGAGCCAACCTTCGAGCATCTGCCGCTCCGGCAAGACGTACGGCGGTTCGGTGCGCCGCGGATCGACGAGGTCTTCGACCATCGCCGCAACTTAGGCGTCGCGTCGTCGTCGGCGGATCTTCGTCTCGATGCCGGCAAGGGCCTCGTCGGGCACACCTCGAGCGAGATCGCGGAGGCCCTCGGCCACGATGCCGTCGTGGGCGACGACACGCTCGAACAGGCTCGACCGCACGTCGGGCGACAGATCGTCCCAGTGGTCCCGCAGCGTTCGGATGCTGGCGGAGATCACCGACATCGAGGTCAGCAGCCCGTGGGCCACGACCGACGCCGCCTGAATCGAGTCTGGGTCTTCTTCGTGCATTCGCACCCTTACTTCTTTGGGGGTGCCCCAGCAACGACAGTTTACGTCCGCAGGCAAGGCCTCAGCCGGAATCCCGCAGGGACTCCTTCCACGTGCGGAACCGCTCGTAGCGCACGCCGTCGGGACCTTCGCCTCCACCGGTGCCGTCAGCGAACAGGCGAAACGTGAACATTCGTGACAAATCATCCGCGTCGACCGCCAAATACCGGGCGTCGGCGCCGGTCGCCGGGCCGGACCGCCACAGCAGCCAGCGGCCGATACGGCGCTTGTACTGGGCCTCGTCGCCGCCGATGTCGTCGCCGAGGTGCACGAGGGCGGCAGGCGCCTCGATCCACGCCCGGGCCGGGATGTTGCGGTCCCGCTGAGGCGTGGCAGGCAGGCCGGTGGTGTGGACCGGGGTGTCGTCCTCGGGCCGCTCGTCGTACCGCAGGTGAGCCCGGGGCTTACCAGCCTCGGTCAATCCACTCCTGCAGGTGCGGGCGCTCGACGCCGATCGTGGTGTCGTCGCCGTGGCCGGGCATCACGATCGTCTCCGCGGGCAGCGTGAACAGGCGGTCCTCGATCGAGCGGATGATCGTCGGGAAGTCGCCGCCTTCGAACTTCGTGGCGCCGGCGCCGCCGGGGAAGAGCGTGTCGCCGGCGAGCACAACCGGCGAGCCTTCGATCTTGAAGCACATCGAGCCGGGCGTGTGGCCCGGAGTGAGGATCGTCTGTAGGCGCAGGTCGCCGACCTCGATGACCGAATCGTCCTCGAGCACGAAGTCGTAGGACGGCAGCATCTTGGCGTCCTCGGCGGTGACGCCGACTTCGTAGCCGGCGTCGCGCACCTGGGGAACGGCCTGGATGTGGTCCCAGTGCCCGTGCGTTTCGAGGACCTTGCGGACGTTGAGTCGCTTGCAGAGCTCGAGCAGCTTGTCGTGCTCGTTGGCGGCGTCGAGCATGACCGCGTCGCCGGTCTGACGGCACCGCACGACGAACACGTTGTTGTCCATGGGACCGACGACCACCTTGGTGATCTCGACCTGCTCGTCCTGGTAGTGCATGCAAGGGGTTTACTACAGGGCGTGAGGTTGCTCGTCACGGCGCTCGCCGTCGCGCTGACGCTGACCTTCGCGGCCGAGTAACCGCTGCTGACGGGGTCTCTCCGTGGGCGACTGTGTGGATCTCGCCACGTTCAAGACGGCGCAGTGCGCGCCATCGCCTGCGATCGGCCGCACCATGCCGAGGTGACGGCGAAAGGATCGCTGAGGCCGACCGGGAGGGCAACGTTCTCGTCGGGTCGGTTCGGAAGAAGGAGTAAGTCCCTTCAGCGCGCGTGCCGCTCGGGCCGATGGATGAACATGCGCTGGGCACGGCCGTCGGCCGCCGCCGGGTTGATTCTGTTTGCCGCGTCGCCCGCATGGGCGGGTTCGCCGCCGAGCGCGCCCAACTGCCCGATCCTCCCGGCTGACAACGTCTGGCACGCCGACGTGAGCGGCCTGCCCGTCAACTCCCACAGCAGCGCGTGGCTCGGCAACATGGCCGCGGGCTCGACCCACCTCCACCCCGACTTCGGCTCCTCGGGTGATCCCAACGCGCCCTATGGCATCCCCTGGACCGCCGTCCCCGACAGCCACGCCAGGGTCACGCCGTCGTTCGATTACGCCGACGAGAGCGACCCCGGCCCGTACCCGTTCGGGCCGGACACGCCGATCGAGGGCGGCCAGGCGAGCACCGGCGATCGCCATGCCCTCATGCTCGACAAGGACACGTGCGTCCTCTATGAGCTCTACGACGCCAACTGGAACGGCGGCCGCCCGACTGCCGGCTCGGGCGCCGTCTTCAACCTCCGGTCAAACGCGCTGCGCCCGGCCAGTTGGACGTCGGCCGACGCGGCCGGGCTGCCGATCATGCCCGGCCTGCTGCGCCTCGACGAGGTCCAGTCCGGTCACGTCGACCACGCCATCCGCTTCACCGCATCGAGGACCGATCGCAGCTTCCTCTGGCCCGCCCGCCACCAGGCCGGGTCGGCGAGCGACCCGAACCTGCCGCCGATGGGCGCCCGCTTCCGCCTGCGGAGCGACTTCGACATGGCCGGCTACCGGTCCGACACCCAGGTGGTTCTCCGGGCCATGCAGCACTACGGCCTGATCCTCGCTGACAACGGGTCCAACTGGTACTTCCAGGGCGAGGCGATCAACAGCTGGGACGACTCCTTCATCGCCGATCTCAAGCGGATCCCGGCCAGCGCCTTCGAGGCCGTCGACGAGTCCTCGCTGATGGTCGATCCCAACTCCGGCCAGTACCGGGGCGGACCTGCTCCGGCGCCTTCGCCCGCGCCGCCGACGACCCCCAAGCCGAAGGCAACCGCCGCACCGAAGGCGACGGTGCCGACGGTCGCGATCACGACCACGACGAGGGTGCCGGACACGACCACGAGCCTTATTGGAGATTTGTCGACCCCAGAGGACAGCAAAGGTCCAAAAAGCGGCGAGGTCGCGTTGGCAACGCCGCGATCGCGGCCGGGCGGTCTCGGTTTCCTTCCCTGGCTGGCTGGTTGTCTCCTCTTCGGCGCCAGTGGGACCGTCTTCTGGCGGTGGCGCCGGGCGTGAAACTTGACCGCCCGGTCTAG
>JAFASB010000520.1 GCA_019244985.1 Acidimicrobiia bacterium
GGAGCGGTTCGGCGCGATTTGCGCCAACCGGCTCGAGGTGACCGGCCTGCTCGGTGATCAGGCGGCCGCCACCGGCGTCGAGGTCACGGACGCGGAGACCGGCGCCGAGTTCACCGTGCACGCCGACAACGTCGTCAATGCCACCGGCGTGTGGGCCGACCGGATCCGTCCCGAGGAGCTTCACTCCGAGGCCGAGGTCCCGACGATCCGTCCGAGTCGCGGTACCCACATCGTCGTCGACCACGGGCACCTGCCGCTGAACGCGGGGGCGATCGTGCCCGCCGGAGACGGCCGGTCGATCTTCGCGTTGCCGTGGTTGGGCCAGAGCTTGATCGGGACGACCGACAACAACTACGACGGTGAGATCGATCACGTCCGACCGTCGGAAGAGGACATCGAGTACCTGCTCGAGGCGACCAACTCGTTCTTCGGCAGCGAGCTCCGAGCCGACCATCTGGTGGGCGCGTTCGCCGGCGTGCGCCCGCTGATCTCGACCGGAGACTCGCGCAAGTCGGTCGACATCTCGCGCAAGGCCGAGCTGTATGAGACCTCGAGCGGGCTGATCACGATCACGGGTGGAAAGCTCACGACATGGCGGCGGATGGCCAAGCTGGCCGTCGACAGGCTCGTCGAGCGCGACGGACGCGAGTCCCCCTGCCGCACCCATGAAATCCCGCTGGGCGAGCCCGTCGATCCCGAGCGCCTGCCGCCGGTCGAGGGGGTGAGCGAGGACTCGCGGCGCGCGCTCGCAGCGCGCTATGGACACGCCGCCGAGGACGTGCTCGCCACCGCGGCGAAGCGCGGCGAGCTCACGCAGCCGATCGTGCCGGGGCTTCCGGACCTGCTCGCCGAGGCGCCGTTCGCGGCCGCGAACGAGCAGGCGCGGTCGGTCACCGACGTACTGCTGCGCCGCACGCGGCTCGGGCTGATCGCCGGGCGCGAGCTCTGCCGGTCGGACAGCTCGCTCCCCGAGCGGGTGGCGAGGGCGATGGCGGCGGAGCTCGGATGGGACGACGCACGCGTCGCCGCCGAGGTCGATCGGTTCAAGGAGGATGCCCGCGCCGAGGGCATCGGGGTGCCGGCGTGAGAAACCGTCGCCTGCCGCTTCTCGTCGGCGCCGTGCTTGCCCTGACGCTGTGCGCGCAGGCGCGCGCACAGACACCGCCGACGCTCCAGCCGAACGTCGTGATCGATGGCCCGAGCGCGAGCAGCGTCAGCCTGGGCGGCGTGTCGCTTGCCCACGACGGGGGTGGGGGGGTCGCCTATCTGAAGAGCGTCGGCGGCGTCGCTCATGTGTTCGTCTCGGTGCTCCAGGCCGGAGCGTTCGGCGCCCCATTGGAGCTCGACTCCTCGTTGAGCGCGGATTCCTCGCAGCCGGTGATCGCGGCCGGCAGCAACGGGCTGCTGCTGGTCGCGTTCATCAACGGCGGTCAGCTGTACGTCGTCAGCCGGGCGAGCTCATCTTCGGCCTTCGGCGCTCCGCAGGCACTCGCCGCGGGAGCGAGCAACCCCGCGATCGCCGTCAGCATCCACGACAAGGGCTATCTCGCGTTCACCGCCGACGGAGCCGGTGGTCACGACGTGCGCGCGGCGTACTACTACGCGGGCCAGTGGGCCGTTGAGTCGGCGCCACTCGACGCTTCACCGAGCGACGACGCCGGCACCGGTACCGGCCGCCCGCGGGTGGCCGCCGCCGGCGACGGCATCGCGATCGTCGTCTGGGGCGAGTCCGGTCACGTGTATTCGCGCCGGGTGTGGGGCACGTCGCCGAGCATCGTCTTCGAGCAGGCGGACCCGCCGTCGTTCGCGGGCGTCAGCGAGAGCAGCGCCGACTTGCCCGCCGTTGCAGCCGGAGACGACTCCTCATACGGATACGTCGCCTTCCACGAAGTGCTCTCGGGCGGCGGAGCCCAGCAGTCTCGAGTGCTGCTCGACCGCCTGCGCGGGTCGCGCTACGAGGGTGCATACGGCGTCGATGGGCTGGACACGCCGGGCGGCGAAGGCGCCACTGAGCCCGAGGTCGCCCTCAGCGGCGTCGACGATGGCTTCGTCACCTCCGTGCGTGACTCCAGCTTTCAGATCGTCTTCACCCGGTACGGCAACGGCGGGGATCCCTCCACGCCGGCGCGGCTCGACAGCCTCCCGAACGCTTCGATGCCCTATGCCGTGCCTGCGACGACGGGCGCCTTCTCGGGCCTGGTCGCCTGGCAGCACGATCCCGGAGCCCCCGGCCCAGCCGAGATCCGCGTCCGCTACTACGACGGCACGAGCTTCGGAGCGGAGCTGGTGGCCTCCTCACCGTCACTCGGTCCGACCGATGCGGCAGCCGGACTGGGCGCGGCCGGCGACGGATCGGGCAACATGGCTGTGGCCTGGGTTCAGGGGACCACCACGCAGAGCGCGATCGTCGCCGCGCTTCTGTTACACCCGCCCGGGTCGTTCGCCGCGCTCAGCCCGACCCGTTACACCAACCGCGCCCAGCCGGTGCTCCGCTGGTCCCAGGCGACCGAGAGCTGGGGCCCAGTCCTGTACACGGTGACGGTGGACGGCATCCCGGTGGCGCAAACGACGCGAACCGAGCTGCGCCTGCCTAAACCGCTACCCGACGGCCCTCACACATGGATCGTGAGCGCTGCGAATCGAGCCGGCGGCTCCTCCACGACCCGACAGGCCGGGCTGTTCATCGACACCGTTGCGCCGATCGCGCAGCTGACCCTGAGCGGCAAGCTTCAGGCTGGTGGCGCGATCGGACTTCGGATCACGGACGCCGACGTAGCCCCGCCGCCCCTGCCCGCGAGTGACGCGTCGGGGATCGCCCGCGTGCTGGTGAGCTGGGGCGACGGAACGAGGACGATGATCGTGCACGGGGCAAGGCACAGCTACGGCCGCGCAGGGCACTACAAGCTGACCGTGACGGTCTTCGACCGTGCGGGCAACTCCACAGTGCTCGTGCGCCGACTGCGGATCGTCGCCAAGCACTAGCCGGGCGCCAGATCCAAAAAAGCGGTCCGGGCCCGGCGATAAGCTCGCCAGGAGCGGATGGAGGACGTCCTCGAGTTCTGCGAACGCGTGATGGGTGCGGGCATTGCGGCCAGCGATGCAGCGCGTGAGGCGCTCGCGGGCG
>JAFASB010000237.1 GCA_019244985.1 Acidimicrobiia bacterium
TACGTCCGCAGGAAGCTCGACCAGATCCCGCGGATCGCAGTCTCGGGACTGCAACCGGTGGGCGCGACCGACCCCCAGAACATCCTCGTCGTGGGCTCGGACAGCCGGGCCAACGAGAGTGCGGCGGCAGCCCAGCACTTCGGCAGCGCGGCGGATGTCTCCGGCCAGCGCAGCGACACGATCGTGCTCATCCACGTCGACCCCCGAACGTCGAAGGCGGCGATGCTGTCGATCCCGCGGGACACCTTCGTCCCCATCGCGGGAACGGCCTCGTCGAACCGGATCAACGCCGCCTTCGACGCCGGGCCGGGCGCGTTGGTTGCGACTATCGCCCAGGACTTCCGCATCACGATCAACCGCTACATGCAGGAGGACTTCGGCGGTCTGCAGGGCCTCACCGACGCGGTCGGCGGTGTCTGCATGAACTTCCCGTACCCGGTGCGCGACAGTTCGCCGACAGGTACAGGATCGGAGACCGGGCTGAGCATTCCCGCCGCCGGACCGCACGTCCTCGACGGAACCGAGGCACTGGCCTTCGTGCGGAGCCGCTACTACCAGTACTTCACCAACGGCAGGTGGCACCCCGAGGGCACGGGTGACATCGGCCGCATCGAACGCCAGCACGAATTCGTCAGGGCCCTCGCCTCCAAGGCCGTCCACTCGGCACGCAACCCGTTCAAGGGATTCCGAGTGCTCGACCGGGTCGTGAAGACGGTGACCGTCGACTCCACGTTCTCCAGCTCCGACATGATGCGGTTGGCCGTCAAGCTGCGGTCGTTCCGCCCTGGCGACGTGCCGAGCTTCACGCTCCCGTACAACGCCGTCAACGGCTACGGCGGGTTCGGCGACGTGCTCCTTCCGATTGCCGCCCAGGACCGTCAGGTCATCGATGCATGGCAGAACTACGGAGCCCCCGGCGCCGAACAGCCGCCGCCGACATCGTCGCCGGCGACCTCCGCGCCGAGGACTCGGAGCCCAGGCCGGACCGCAACGACGTCACCGCCGACCACACCGACGAGCGCACCGCACGCGGCGTGGGACCCCACCGCGTGCTAGGCCGATTTCGGGGATCGCCTATGCGACGGGAAAGGTTCGGGGGTCGGCGAGTGGTTGTCGCCGCCGCTCTCGCGCTCGGACTCGGCGCCGCGCCGTTGGCGACCGCTCCCAAGGCGACGGCCGATGGCGGGCCCGTGCCGCCGCCGACGTACCAAGCGGGCGACTACGCCCAGGGCAACGCCCTGTCGATCCTGCCCGCCGGTGAGAACGGTCTCGTGACCGTGGCCCAGGCCTTGGCGTTCGAGGCCAACGGAACACGACCGCCGGCCAGCAACGACCAGCTGGCGAAGTACGCCAACCTGCTCTACGCGCCGGCCAACCTCGACGACAGCCAGTTGGGCAACTACTACGACGACGAGTCTTTCGGCATTCCGCCGGGCAGCGTGACGCGCGTCGAGACTCCGTCGAGCTCGGTCCCGGTGACGATCTACCGCGACACCCACGACGTGCCGCACATCTACTCGTCGACCCGCGCCGGCGCCGGGTTCGGGATCGGCTACGCCCAAGCCGAAGACCGACTGTTCTTCATGGACGTGCTCCGTCATTACGGCCAGGGCACGCTCAGCAGCTTCTTGGGCCCGTCGTGCCCGTGGGAGCGCATGGACCACGACCAGCTGCTGTCAGCGCCGTACACCCAGGCGCAGGCCCAGGCGCAGCTCGACGCCATGCCCCAGGAGTTCGGCGCCAAAGGTCAGCACCTCGTCGAACTCCTGAATGCGTACAGCGCAGGAGTGAACGCCTTCATCAAGGCCGCCACGACGGACCCGTCGCTCCTCCCGGCCGACTACGCAGCGCCGGCCGCGCCGCCGGCACCCTGGCAACCGACCGACAGCATCTACGTCGCGGCGGTGATCGGCGGCAGGCTCGGCACGGGGGGCGGCAACGAAGTCGGCAACGCCGCCCTGCTCCAGTACCTGCAGGGCCACATGGGTGCCGCTGCGGGCAAGGCGGCGTTCGCCGACTTCAAGGAGCAGAACGATGCCGACGCCCCGACCGCGATCGATCGACAGTTCCCCTACGAGATCCCGGGTGCGGTCGACCCGTCGACGACGGCCATCCCCGACGATGCAGCGGCGCCACTGACCGGCGGCCCGACCGAGACCACGCCGAACTGCGACCTCAACCCGCCGAGCGTTCCTGGCGTCAACGCCGCGCAGGCCCTCCTCCGGCTGCCCCACGACCTGAGCAACGCCCTGGTGGTCGACGCCGCCCACTCGGCTGGCGGACACCCGATCGCAGTGTTCGGCCCGCAAGTGGGGTACTTCGCTCCACAGGTCCTGGCACTCGAGGACGTCCATGCGCCCGGCTACCAGGCGGAGGGTGCGTCGATCCCCGGCACCGGTCTCGTCGAGCTTGGCCGCGGCGTCGACTTCGCGTGGTCGGCGACGTCGGCTGGTAGCGACATCGTGGACCAACGGCTCGAGCTCGTGTGCAATCCGAATGGCGGGGCGCCGCAGGCGGAGGGAGCGTCGTACCTCTTCAACGGCCAGTGCCTGCCGATGCAGAAAGAGACGTTCACCGAGGTCGGGGTGCCCAAGGCCGGCGGCCAGGGCGCGCCCGCCGTGATCACCCACACCATCTATCTGACCCGCCACGGCGTCGTGCAGGGATGGACGACCGCCCAGGGCAAGCCCGTCGCGGTCGTCAGCCAGCGGTCCACGTTCAACCACGAGCTCGACTCCGGGATCGGCTTCGCCGACTGGGCCGACCCGGCCGTCACCCACGACGCCACCTCGTGGCTCGCGGGTGCCGCCGAGATCTACTACACGTTCAACTGGCTCTACGTCGACACACGCGACATCGCCGAGTTCACCAGCGGCCTCGACCCCATCCGTCCCGCCAACGTCGACCCCAATCTCCCGACGTGGGGCACGGGCAACGCGGAATGGCAGGGATGGCTCGCTCCCCAGGACCACGCCCACGAGATCGATCCCCCGTCCGGGATGCTCGTCAGCTGGAACCAGAAGCCGGCGCCAGGGTTCTCGGCGTCAGACGCCACGTACAGCTACGGGCCTCTTTACCGGTCGATGACGTTGGTGGAGGAACTGCGGTACCAGCTGGCCGTGCACGGCGGCAAGCTGACCCGCGCCAACGTCGTCAGTGCCATGCAGGTCGGCGCGGCGGCCGACTTCGACGGCCGCGAGCTCGTCCCCGAGCTCGCCTCGTACCTGCGCGGCGTGACGCTGCCGCCGACCGACAGTGCGATGCTCGCCCAGCTCGAGTCGTGGGCCGCGGGCGGCGCCCTTCGCCGCCGCGCCAATCCCGGCGACGCGCAATATGCCGACGCGGCAGCCGTCGCCATCATGGACGAGCTCGAGCCCCGCCTTATCCGGGCCTTCTTCGATCCGATCTTCGCAGCAGGCGGGGTCGGCAGCTACGCAGGCGCGGACGACAGCTACCGGGTCGTGCCGATGGAGTGGGTCAACACTCCGAACAACGACGGCGGTCGGCTCGGCAGCGCCTACGACGACTCCGGATGGGCGGGCCACGAGCTGCGGCTGTTGCGTGAGCTCCAGCACAAGCCAGTCGGCCAACCGTTCTCGACGGGAGCGGCCGCCGCCGTCTGCGGTCCGCAGGGCATGAGCGATTGCCTCGCCCAGGTGGTCAACGCTCTCAACGCGACGTACACCGCGATGGTCGCAGCCAACGGCGGATCCACAAACGTCGGCGCGTGGACCAACGACACCGCCACCCACACCGCCGGTCAGGCCATGCCGGCGTTCGACGACATCGGATTCCAGGCCGTCGGGTTGGTCGGACAGCCCAACATCGACTGGCAGAACCGGCCCACCTTCCAGCAGGTGGTGACGTTCCCGACCGGACGGGTGGCCGCGCTCGCCGCAAGTCCGCCGCGCGCCGCTCCGGCGCCCGCGGTGGTCGGGCGCCTGGCGACCACCGGAGCTCCGCGTGACACGGCCATTACGGGGATGCTGCTGGTCCTGGGTGCTGCCGCCCTGCTCGCCTTGCGCCGCCGAGCCCGGCTCTAGGATCCGCCCGTGCCCGGACCCATGGAAGGCATTCGGGTCGTCGAGGTCGGCATGTGGGTCGCGGGGCCTGCGGCGTCGGCGGTGCTCGGCGACTGGGGAGCCAACGTCATCAAGATCGAGCCGCCCGAGGGCGATCCCTTCCGCGGTCTCATCTCGTCATTCGGGGCCGACGGCTCCAGCCCGCCGTTCGAGCTCGACAACCGCAACAAGCGCAGCGTCGCTCTCAACCTCTCGAGTCCCGAGGGCCGTCGCATCGCCGCCCAGTTGGTCGACCAAGCGGACGTGTTCGTCACCAACGCCCGCCCTTCGGCCCTCGAACGCGCCGGCCTCGACTACGCCACCCTCTCGGAGCGCAACCCACGCCTCGTCTACGCAAGCGTCAGCGGGTACGGGGTCGACGGCGAAGACCGGGATCGAGCGGCCTACGACATCGGTGCCTTCTGGGCCCGCGCCGGCGTGGCGGCGACGCTGACGCCTGACGGCACCGACCTTCCCTATCAGCGTGGCGGCATGGGCGATCACATGGCGGGCATGGCCGCCGCCGGCGCCGTCGCCGCCGCTCTGCTCGCCCGCGAGCGCACCGGCAAAGGGCAGCTGGTATCGACATCACTGCTGCGCATCGGCATGTACATGATCGGGTGGGACATCAGCATGTCGCTGCGCCTCGGGATCCCCGCCGTGCCGATGACCGTGAAGGCCCCGCCCAATCCGCTGATCAACGCGTACACGGCCGCAGACGGCCGGCGTTTCTGGTTGCTCGGGCTACAGGCCGATCGCCACTGGCCCGACGTCCTGCGGGCGATCGAGAGGCCGGCCTGGGCCGACGACCCGCGGTTCAACTCCATCCAGGTCCGGTGGCAGAACTCCGCGGAGTTGGTGCAGGAGCTGAACGCAGTGTTCGCGACCAAGCCGCTCGACGAGTGGGCAAAGATCTTCGACCGCGAGGACGTGTGGTGGGCGCCCGTGCAGGACGCCCTCGAGACCGTCAGCGATCCGCAGGCCCGGGCCGCCGGTGGCTTCGTCGACGTTCCATCAGCCGACGGCGGCGCCCCCGTACTCGGCGTCGCCTCGCCTGCTGATTTCCACGGCACCCCATGGGCCCCGCGCTCGGGCCCGCCAGAGTTCTCCCAGCACACCGAAGAGGTGCTCCTCGAGCTCGGCTACGACTGGGACAACATCATCCAGCTCAAGGACGCCGGCGCCATCCCCTAGCTCGTTCTTGCGCTGGATAACCGGCATATAGCCGGTTATCCACCCCGAGAATGAATCAGTTGCTGCGGGGGATGTCCTTCCAGGGGATGTCCCGGTCGACCGACGGTTCCTTGGGGAGGCCGAGGACACGCTCGCCGAGGATGTTGCGCATGATCTCGGAGGTGCCCCCCTCGATGGTGTTCGCCCGGCTGCGAAGGAACCCGCGCACGGAGACCTCCGTTTGCTCGTCGGCGGGCGACCACGCCATTGCCTTGGACCCGAGGATCTCCATGGCCAGGTCCTGGAGGCGCTGGTTGTACTCGGCCTGGAAGAGCTTGGTGATCGAACCTTCGGGCCCGGGCTGGTGACCGGCCTTGCGGGCAGCACTTGACCGCAGGTTGGTCATCTTGATGACCCGGCCCTCGATGGTGGCCTGGGCCAAACGCTGTCGGACGACGGGGTCGGCGGCCGAGCCGTTGCGCTTGGCCGCGGCGATGATGAGGTCGATCGGACCGCCGCCGACGTTCTGATCGCTCGCGCTGCCGGCGCCGGACAGCGCCGCCCGCTCGTTCATGAGCGTGGTCGTGGCGACCATCCACCCCTCGCCCTCGGGTCCGAGCCGCATGGTGTCGGGGATGCGGACGTCGGTGAAGAAGACCTCGTTGAACTCGGCGTCGCCGGTGATCTGCTTGAGCGGCCTTACCTCGACGCCCGGCGCCTTCATGTCGACGATGAAGTAGCTCAGGCCCTTGTGCTTGGGCTGGTCGGGGTCGGTGCGGGCGACGAGCAGCCCCCACTTGGCCATGTGGGCGAGCGTCGTCCAGACCTTCTGGCCGTTGACCACCCACTCGTCGCCGTCCTTGACGGCGCGGGTAGCGAGCGACGCCACGTCGGAGCCGGAACCGGGCTCACTGAACAGTTGGCACCAGATCTCCTCGTGCTTCGCCATCGGCTTGAGCATCCGCTGCTTCTGCTCGTCGGTGCCCCAGTGCATGATCGTGGGCCCGCCCATGCCGATGCCGATGATGTTGAACGAACGAGGCACCTTCCAGCGGTTGAGCTCCTCGTTCACGACCTTGGCTTGGCTTCCGCTCAGCCCCAGGAACCCGTACTCGGCCGGCCACGTCGGGGTCGCCCAGCCGGCCTCGCCGAGGCGGGCGCACCAGTCGTTGAAGTCGACCAGCTCGCGCGCGTTGTGGAGCTTCTCGTCGTCGCCCTCCTCGATGGCCTCGACCCATTGCGGCGGCAGGTTCTCGCGCAGCCACTCCACGAGCCGCTCCCGCAGCTGGTCGTCGGTCAGGGTCGCAGCAGCTTCGAGGACAGCCATGGCTGGAGGGTACTTCCTGCCTTCTGACAGCTACCCTCCCGGCGTGCGTCGGGCCGCCATCGCTCTGCTGGCGGTGATCGCCGTGGCCTGCACGAGCCACCAGAGCGCTGCGCAGAAGACCGCGCAGAAGCGCGAGAAGCAGGCTCGGGACGTGGCCCGCAGCGCCGGGCTCTCGCCGGCGGTGCAAGGCGTTCTCGCCCTGTACGCCACGGCCGCCGACAACGCCTTCACCGTCACGTACGGGCCGTCGGCCGCGGCGTCGAGCATCGTGCTCACCCAGGATCCCCCGCTCCGCCGCGTCGACCTCGTGAATCAGGGCGTCACCCGAAGCGTGTTCGTGACGAGACAGGGCACGTACGACTGCGTCCAGCAGGACAAGCAGTGGGCGTGCCAACAGGCAGAGCAGCAGGAGGGCACGCCCGGCCTTCTGGCGCCTCAGGACATCGCACGGACCGTGGCTCAGCTCAAGGCGGCCAAGACCAACTACACGTTCAAGGTCACCGACCGGAAGATCGCCGGCGTCGGCGTCCACTGTCTCGTGACCACGCCGCGACCAGGGGTGAGCGGTGGCGGCAGCACCCTCTGCCTGTCTTCGCAGGGCGCCGTCCTGCTCGTCGAGGGCACCGACAACCCGCTGACCGCGGTCAAGTACTCGACATCGGTCGACGACAAGAAGCTGCGACTCCCCACCACACCGGAGCCGCCACCCATCAAGCCCTGAGCGCGTACGGTTGACGCAGTGGCTGAGCCGATGACGCCCTTCGAATCGGTCAACACCTTCTTCGACCGCGGCGCCCAGCTCATCCACCTGAAGGACGAGATGTACGACGTCCTGAAGACCTCCTACCGCGAGGTTCAGGTGCAGGTGCCCGTCCGCATGGACAATGGCAGCCTGCGGGTGTTCACCGGCTACCGCATCCAGCACAACGGGGCGAG
>JAFASB010000290.1 GCA_019244985.1 Acidimicrobiia bacterium
CGCGCTCGGTCATCTTCTTCAGCCGTTCCTGCAGCTGCGACACGGCGGCGGCCACCCGCTCGATGAAATCGTCGACCTGGTCGCGGTTGTACCCGCGCCATTGCTCGCTGAACTCGACGTCGCAGAGCTGCTGGGGGCTCAGCTCCATGCACCGATGGTAACGCTCGTTTTGTCGGGGTTGGTTGACCCTCGGTGCTTACAGGCCCGCGCTGCGCACGAGCGGGATGATGAGGAGCTCGAGCGCGAAGAGGACGATGAGCGGCGAGAGGTCGAGGCCCATCCCGCCGAAGCCGACGCTCGGCATCACGCGGCGGATGGGACCGAGCACCGGCTCGGTGAGCGAATACACGAGGCGGTACACACCAGCCATCGGAGAGTCCGGCGCGATCGGGAACCAGCTCAAGATCACGCGGGCGAAGATGACGACGATGTACAGCTGCAGAAGCGCCGAGAGAGGATGTGACACCGAGAGGGCAGGCTATGAGCGGTAGAGGCCGCGCTCCTGGAGGCGGCGCTTCTCCTCGGCAGAGACCTCGACGTTGGTGGGAGTGAGCAGGAAGACCTGGTCGGCCACCCGCTCCATCTGGCCACCGAGGCCGTAGGCGAGACCGCTGGCGAAGTCGATCAGCCGGCGGGCGAGGTCGCGGTCGACTGACTGGAGGTTGACGATGACGGGCTGGTTGGCCTTGAGCTTGTCGCCGATCTGCTGGGCGTCGTTGAAGCCGTCGGGTGCGATGACGTGCGGACGCGCCGTCTGCGGTGCGGGTACCGGCCGCAGCGGCGCGGGCCGCGGCTGCACGGTGACGTTCGACTCCGGCTCCCGAGGAAGCGTGCGCACGCCCGCAGTGGCGCCTTCGGGCTCGACGTAGGCGATCGCCGACCGACGCGGCGGGGTCGGCGGCGGCGCAGGCGCGGCGACGGCTGGCTCGTCGTACGGCTCGTACTCCTCGTACTCGTCGTCGTCGACGAGCCCCAGATAGACCATGACTCGTCGCCAGGCAGAAGCCATGTTCTTCGTCGCCTCCTTGTGCCGGCGAGCCTATCGTCGCAGGTCGCGGCGCTCAGGTCGTGGACGGTCGGTCGCCAAACAGTCCTCGACCAATTCTGAGCATTGTCGTGCCCTCCTGCACGGCGACCTCCAGGTCTTCGCTCATCCCCATCGAACGAACAGGAAGCGCGAGTCGATCGGCGAGTGCCACCAGGGCGCGAAATCCCGGCCGCGCCGCTTCGGATGGACCGGTCGGCCCGACGGCCATCAGCCCGCGGACCTCGAGCCCGAGGCCAGCGAGGGCGTCCACCAAGGCCGGGACGTTCGCCTCACCGGCGCCGTGCTTCTGCGCCTCGCCGCTGATGTTCACCTGCACGAGCACCGCTGCGCCGGGGGCCCGTTTGGCGATCTCCTCGCCCGCGGCGAGGCGGTCGACGGCCTGCCAGAGGGCGACGTGCGACGCAATCTTGCGGACCTGGTTGCGCTGCACGCGGCCGAGGTAGTGCCACCGCACCCGTTCGGCGCTCGCGCTCGCCTTGGCCACCAGCTGGTCCGCCCGGTTCTCGCCGAGATCGTCGAGGCCGCAGGCGAGGGCGGCTTCCACGACGTCGGGCCCGAAGTCCTTGGTGACGGCGACGAGCGTGATCGACCGCCAGTCGCCGCCCGCGCGCTCGACCCTGTCGCGCACGATCGCCAGGCGGTCGTCTAGTCCCTCCATACCACCATCGTTTGGCGTGCCGGCTCGGCACGCGCCCGCCAGGAGAAGTACTGGTCACTGCACGCCGTGCAGACGCCGAGGTCGTCGAGCTCGGTCACGTCTGCTCGTTCGAGTGCGGCGCCCACGGCGGCCGGAACGTCGAGTGCAGGGCTGCCGTCGCTGGTCATGCCTCGCACGCCCTCGCCCAAGCGAGCGGCGACGGTCTCCAGGTCGGCTTCGCCGAACTCGTAGCACTCGGGGCGAATGCACGGACCCAGGACGGCGCGCAGCTCGGTCGCACCGAGGGCGCGAGCCGAATCGACAGCGCGTTCGATGACGCCGGCCGTCAGACCGCGCCAGCCCGCATGCACGGCCCCAACGACACCCTCACGGCTGACGAGCGCCACGGGCGCACAGTCCGCGGTGAGCACGGCGAGCACACAGCCCGGACGGTCCGTCACTGACGCGTCGGCTCTGGCCCCGGCCCCTTCGCCGGGAGCGGCCACGGTGACGACCGTGTCGCCGTGCACCTGGCGCAGCCACGTCCACGGCGCGTCCTTGACCGCTCGGCGCCGAGCCTCCACGTCGGGCGCCACGTCCGTGACGTAGGCGCCGGCATGGCCCATGTCGCCCTCGGCGCGCCCGGTGAACCGCACGTGGGCGATCGCCAGGTCGACGGAGAGCAGCGCGCTCCCTAAATGCGTACTACTTGAGGAACGACGGCACGTCGAAGTCGTCGTCGCCGCCACCAAGGTCGAGGTCGTCCTCGTCGGCACCGCCGAAGACGTCGTGCGTCTCGGTTTCCAGGCCGAGCGCACTGCGACGTTCGCTGCGGCCGGACTTGGCTTCGTCCCACCGGTCGAAGCCGGCGGCGATGACCGTGACCCGCACCTCGTCGCCCATCGTGTCGTCGATGACCGCGCCGAAGATGATGTTGGCGTCGGGATGTGCGACACCGCGGATGATCTCGGCGGCCTCGTTGACCTCGAACAGACCCAGGTCGCTCCCGCCCGAGATGTTGAGCAGGATGCCGCGTGCGCCTTCGATCGACGCCTCGAGCAGGGGGCTCGAGATCGCGGCACGGGCCGCGTTCAGGGCCCGGCCTTCGCCCGACGCGTAGCCGATGCCCATCAGCGACGAGCCGGCGTTGGTCATGATCATCTTCACGTCGGCGAAGTCGGTGTTGATGAGGCCCGGCGTGGTGATGAGGTCGGTGATGCCCTGCACACCCTGAAGGAGGACCTCGTCGGCCATCTTGAAGGCGTTGAGCACCGACGTCTTGTCGTTGGACACGGACAGGAGCCGGTCGTTCGGGATGACGATCAGGGTGTCGACCTTTTCGCGCAGCTTCACGATGCCCTGCTCGGCCTGCACCGACCGACGCCGCCCCTCGAAGGAGAACGGGCGGGTCACGACGCCGATGGTGAGGGCGCCGAGAGACTTGGCCACCTCGGCGATCACCGGAGCGCCACCGGTGCCCGTACCGCCGCCTTTACCGGCGGTGATGAACACCATGTCGGCACCCTTGAGCACCTCTTCGATCTCGTCGCGGTGGGCCGCGGCCGCCTGCTCGCCGACCTCCGGGTCGCTCCCCGCGCCCAGGCCCCGTGTGAGCTCACGGCCAATGTCGAGCTTGACGTCGGCGTCGCTCATCAGGAGCGCCTGTGCGTCGGTGTTCACGGCGATGAACTCGACGCCCTTGAGCCCGGCGTCGATCATGCGGTTGACGGCGTTCACGCCGCCGCCACCGATGCCGACCACCTTGATGACGGCTAGGTAGTTCTGCGGTACGCCCACCATGGGTGTCTCCCCTCGCTACTGGCGCAGCAGCAACTCTCTCGACTTCCGCTACAGGAGCATCAACCTCAACTTGAGGTTCAGAGTTATGTCAACCTCTGCTGGCGGTTGAGACGCTACAGGGCGGCGATCGCGGGGTCAAGCACGGGTGATGGCCGGACTGGCCGGTACGCGCACATCGAGCACGGCCAAGCGGGTCAGGTCGACCTGGGTCAGCACCGTCCTGGTGGCCACCATCTTCTCGGCCAGCTGGTCGGGCGCGCCGAGGCGCACGATCCCTGTCGGTACCAGCTTGAGCTCGACTTGGCCCCCGTCGGCCGTTGCGATGCCCGATACCCGGGCTCGGACCTCGGGCGGCATGACCCGGGTCACGGCGAGCAGGTCGGCTGCCCGGCCGCCCAGTCGGGTCGCGGGCGGGCCGGCAGGCGGCAGTCCGAGCAGCATCGGGAGAGACGGCGGCGGCGCGCCCGTCGTCGCCACCACGCGCCCGGTGGCGTCGACGGTGGCGAAACCCGCCTTGGCGGGTGCGGCGGCCACCGGTACCCGCTCGACCACCGAGATCGTCACCGTCGAGGGCCAGTGACGTTCGACGTGCGCCCTGAGGATCCACGGCACGGTGTGGAGGCGGGCCGCCGCGTCACCGCCGTCGACGTCGATCATCGCCATCCCGTCGTGCACCCCCGCGGCCGCCATGATCTCGGCGGGTGTCGTCCGGGCGGTGCCGGTCACCCGCACATGGTCCACGTTCAACAGCGGCGATCGCGTCAGGCCCCACGCCACCAGCGCGAACAGCAGGAATCCGGCGAGCACGACCACGACTCGCAACCGCCGCCGGCCCTCGAGGCGGCGCACCTCGACCAGGCGCTGCCGGAAGCGGGGATCGATGATCCGCTGCTCCTGCGGTGGCCGCGGCGGCGCGGTCGGCGGCGTGCTCACCGCGTCACCGCCTGTCTCCAACACCAACGAGGCGCAGCTCGGGCTCCAGCCGGACGCCCATCCTGTCTTCCACTAGCTGCCGCACCTCCTCGATCAGCGCCACGACGTCGTCGGCCGAACCCCCTTCGTCTGCCTGGAAGAAGTTCGCATGCTTCGGCGAGACATACGCGGATCCCACGCGGTGGCCCTTGAGCCCGGCGGCGTCGATCAGGCGGCCCGCACTGTCGCCCGGGGGGTTCGTGAACACGGACCCGGCGTTGGACCCGCCCGGCTGGTTCTCGCGCCGCCACCGGACGATGTCGGCGATCTGGGCCTCCGAGGCGGCGCGATCGCCGGGCGAGAGGGCGAAGGTGGCGCTGAGCACGACGTCGTGGCTGCGCACGCTCGAGGCGCGGTAGCCGAGGGCGAGGGCGTCCTTGGACAGGTGTCGGTCGTCGCCTGTCGCGAGATCGACCACCCGGGCGGCGACCAGTGTCTCGCTGATGTCGGACCCGTGACCGCCCGCGTTCATGCGCACGGCGCCGCCAACGGACCCCGGGACGCCGACCGCCCATTCGAGGCCCGTGAGCGCCGCCGCCGCAGTGCGGCGGGCCAGGACCGGAAGGCTCACGGCGGCGCCGGCGTAGACCGCCACATCGGCGACCTCGACGTCGGCAAACACACCGCCCAGTGTGATCGCCAGGCCCGGAAAACCGGCGTCGGCCACGAGGAGGTTGGATCCCCGCCCGATCAGCAGCGTGCCCACGCCCGTCGACGTGACGGCGTCCGCGACGGCGGCGACGTCAGCCTCGTCGTTGATCTCGGTGAGGAGAGCGGCCGGCCCGCCGACCCGGTACGTCGTCATCGGCCCTACGGGCACGTCGCGCCTGGCGCGTGCGCCGAGGAGGCGCGCCGCGGCTTCGACGGGGTCCGTCGCCGTCACCCCGCGAGGGCGGCGGGAGCGTCGTGCAGCAGTTCTTGGGTGACCGCCGTGAGGTCACCAGCGCTCAGGGCGAGGCAGAGGTCACCGGGCTTCAACGACCGTCGAAGGTACGCGACGAGCGGCTCCCGACGGGGGAAGTAGGCGACGCGCGACATGGGGTGCGCGTCGAGAACGGCATTGACGATCAGCTTGCCGGAGACCCCCGGACGCGGCGCCTCGCCAGCGGGGTACACGTCGGTGACGACCAGCTGGTCGGCGTCGACGAAGGCGTCCGCGAAGTCGCGGGCGAGGGCCTGGGTGCGGCTGTACCGGTGCGGCTGGAACACGCACACGACGCGCCGCCACGCTCCGTCCTTGGCGGTGGCGAGCGCCGCCTTCACCTCACTCGGGAGGTGTGCGTAGTCGTCGACGTAGGTGACGCCGTTGCGCTCGCCCCGGAACTGGAAGCGGCGGGCGACGCCGCCGTAGTGGCTCAGGGCCCGGGCGATCGGCTCGAAGGACACCCCGATCTCCAGCGCCATGACCGCGGCGGCCGCTGCGTTGCGAGCGTTGTGCCGGCCGGGCACAGGCAGGTGGAGCTCCCCGACGGACGTGCCCTCGGCCCGGCTCAGCGTGAACGATGTCCCTTCACGCCCGCTCTGCAGATCGGTCATCCGGTAGTCGGCATCGGCCGCCGTGCCGTAGGTGACGGCCCCGCGGGCGCGACCGAGGCGGTTGGCGAGGGCGTCGTCGGCGCAGGCCACCTTGGCTCCCGGGGTGTCCGCGAGGAAGCGGTCGAAGGCGTCGACCATGCCCTGCACGCCGCCGTAGTGCTCGAGGTGATCCGGCTCGACACTCGTCACGATCGCGGCCTCGGCTCCGAGCTGCAGGAACGTGCCGTCGCTCTCGTCGGCCTCGACGACCAGCCACTCCCCCAC
>JAFASB010000536.1 GCA_019244985.1 Acidimicrobiia bacterium
TGCTCGAGGCGCTTCTCGAACGCCTTGCGCTCGGTGATGTCGTGGATGAACCCGTGGAAGCGCCATCCGTCGCCGTTGTTCACGGCCCACGGCGTCAGCTCGATCGGGAACACCTGGCCGTCGCGTCTCACGGCCTCGAGCTCCACGCGCCGCCCCAGCACCGGGCCCTTCCCGGTGTCGAGGAAGTGGGCGATCCCGTCGTTGTGGGCCTGGCGGTAGGCGGGCGGAATGATCAGGTCGACAAGGAGCTCGCCCATGACCTCTTCGCGCGTCCAGCCGAAGTTGAGCTCGGCCTGACGGTTCCACTCGACGATCCGGCCCGCCGGGTCGATCGAAATGAAGACGTCGTTGGCGGTGTCGATGACCGTACGGACCTGCTGCTCGCTGTCGCGGAGCGCCTGCTCGGCCCGACTCCGCTCAACGACCCGCCCGAGGAGGGTTCCGATGTCGGCGGCGACGCGCAGGACGGCGTCGTCGGGCTCTCGGGCCTCGGGTGAGTAGAACTCGAGGACGGCGACGACCTCTGTGCCCACGAGGACGGGAAGGCCGAAGCCGGCCCGGACGCCGAGATCCGTGGCCAGGCGCGTGCGCGGGAAGTTGTCGTCGACGGATACATCGGGGATCCACAGGGGCCGGCCCAGCTCGAGCACCCGACCGGGGAGGCCCTCGCTCTTGTAGAGACCCGTTGCCTCCGTGACCCGTCGGAAGACGGCCGCCGCGTCCGGGTCGTCCAGGTGCCACACCTTCGTCGGATGCACGTGGCCCGGTTCGTCGACCACGTAGAGGTGGCCGATGGGCCAGCCATTGAGGCGGCACACCTCCTCGATCGCCGTCGCCGCTGCCTCCTCGAGCGTGGCGGCGTCGTTGGCCGCCTCGGCGGCACGCTGCAGCACGCCGACCTGCGCCGAGGTCCGGCGCACCTCTTGAATCGTCTCGTACAGCTCGCGCGTGGCGCGCTCGGCGATGGCCTCGGCCTCCAGCCGCGCCCGCCGCTCCCGCTCCAGCCGGCGCCGGAGCCGATCGGGGGAAGTGTCAGGTGCCGACGCCACCGTTGCTCCCGAACACACACCGGATGACGCACTTGTCGTCACCGCGGAGCATGCACTCGAGCTGGGTGAGGGTGGCACTTTCGCCGAAGTGTTGCGCTGACCCGAGGATGAAGCCCTCCGCCAGCGCGCAGAGCTTTCGTGCCGATGCGTAACCCAGGAGCAGGTGGCCGTCGTCGTCGTAGCTGAAGTCGAAGTCCGGTGCGTCGGCGCCCGGGTAGAGCTTGCGAACCTCGGGATGGATGATGTCGTTGAGCGTCAGCACGAACCCCAACGTCGAATCGTGGGGATCGAAGAACTGCGGGTAACGCTCGGCGAGGACGGGGATGGCGCCTTCGCCCAGCGAGCGAACGACCTCGTCGGCCGGCACCTCCAAGATCTGGGACGCGGAGGCGACGAGTCGGAACAGGTCCTCGTCGGGATAGCTGCCGAGCGAGGTGTACGAGCCATCGAGCTCGGCGGCGTCCAGGAGCGAGTCCCAGGCGTCGTCGCCATAGCGGTCGACGACGACTTCCTCGACCACGTTGAAGATGATGCCCTTCACGCCACCCCCGCTTCGATTTGTGACTAGTTATCGGCGGGGGCGGGCGGCCGCTTTAGCGATCTGCGCTACCGCTGTTGCGGAGGTCCGATGATCTCGACGAGCACGCCGTCGGGGTCGCGGACGGTGACCATCGGCACCGGACCCTGGGGCGACTCAACCTCGATGCGCCGCAACTCCTTGGCGTCGTCACCGAGCTTGGCCAGCGCCTCGTCGACGTCGCCCACGAACAGCGACAGCAGCTCGAAGCCGGCGGGCACGTCGGCGCCGAGGAACTGCACGAACTCGACGATCCCCGACCCACCGCGCGTCGGATCCCCGACCATCACCGAACGCACTTTGGTCGCGTCGATGTCGAACAGGGTCTTCCAGTCGCCCTCGAACGTCTCGTCCATGAGCAGCTCGAACCCGAGGCCGTCGCGCCAGAACCGCAGACTGGCGTCGACGTCGTTCACGACGATCGCGGCGTGGTGAATCCGATGGGTGGTCACTGCTCAAGGGCCTCCACGGGGTCGATGGGGCTGTACAGAGAGAGACCGCCGTCGGCCACCAGCACCTGACCGGTCACCCAGTCGAGACTGAGGAGCGAGACGATGGCGGCCGCGATGTCGATAGGGCGGCCCAATCGGCCGAGGGCGGCCCGCGCCGCGGCCCGCTCCTGATAGCCGGGCAGCTGGGCGGTGGACGAGAACAGTGGTGTATCGGTCGCGCCGGGGGCCACGGCATTGACGGTGATGCGCGGGCCGAGCTCGCGAGCGGCGACGCGCACAAGCTGGGCGAGGGCGGCCTTCGACGTGGAGTACGCCGCCATACCCCGCTCCGGCGTGAAGGCGCTGATCGACGTCACGGCGACGATGGCGCCCCCGTCGGACATGGCCTCGGCGCACTCGCGCATGCCGATGAGCGCAGCGCGCACGTTGACGCGGTGTACGCGATCCCACTCCTCGACTGACATCGAGCGGATCGGGCTGAAGCTGCCGACGCCCGCGTTGAGGACGGCGAACTTGAGCAGGCCGACCTCGTCGTGCACTCTGCGCACGGCCGCCGCCATGTCTTGCTCGTCGGCGACGTCGACGGGGATGGAGAGGTCGGCCTCGGCTGACGGCTGGAGGTCGAGGCTCGCCACCTTGGCGCCCATCGCAGTGAGCAGCGAGACCGTCGCAGCCCCGATGCCGCTCGCCCCGCCCGTCACCAGCGCTACGCGATCCCGGAGCTCCACCGGGCGGCACCCTACGTTCTTGCGGTCAGTCCTCCTGGCCCGAGTTGCCGTGGCCGGAGTTGCCGTGGTCCGAGTCGCCGTGGCCGCCACTCTGCGACCCGTGCTGCTCCTGCTCCTGACCCTGGTCGTCGTTGTCGCCCTGCTCGTTGTCGTTCTCGGTCCCGGTCGTGGCCGTGGTCGACGGCGGTGTCTTGTCGCAGTCGGAGTGGGCGACGCTGCTGACGGTCGTGCCGTCGGCGGAGCCCGGCGGCGTGTCGTGGGCGGCGGCGGGCACGCAGGCACCGTGATTCTCGGGGTGCTCGTTCTCGGGGTGCTCGTGCTCGGCCTCGGGCTCGGTGGTCGTGGTCGACCCGCCCGGTGCCACCGTGGTCGAGGTCGGCGCTTCGGTGGTGGCCGTCGTCGACGTGGGGCTGTCGTCCACGGACATGCTCGTCGTGCTGTCGGGGGCGACCGTCGAGGTGGTCGACACCTCATCCTGGGACACGGTCGGTCGGGAGCCGCCGTCGGTGGCGGCGAAGGCAACGCCGGATGCCAGCAGCACGGTGGCGGCGACGCCGACCACCACGCGGGCCCGCATGAGCTTGTCGATCACGAGTGTCCTCCGGGGAGAGTTGACTTCAACTGCTTTGGTCTTCACTCCTCTATCGGCGCAGGCGGCGTCCCGTCACAACGAATTCGCGCCGCGAAAGGTCGCGGTGATCGCGCAGTTCCGTGCCTTTGCCATGATGAGGCATGCCCGATGGCTCGTCGAAGGCCCGTCCGCTCCGGTGCGTTGTCGTCGGTGACGGTCACCCGCTCGTGCTGCTCCACGGTTACGCCATGCAGCCCGAGACGTATTTGCCGCTCGCCCGTCGACTGGCCGACCGGGCGAGGGTCGTGATCCCGGCGATCTTCGACCTCCCCGAGCGGTGGAGCTTCGCCCACGCGCGCGAGTGTCTCGAGCTCACGATCGACGACCAGGGCATCGACCAGATGAGCCTGCTCGGCCACTCCTTCGGCGGCGGGCTCGAGCTGGCCTACGCGGCATCGCATCCCGACCGTGTCGTCGAATGCGTCTTCAGTGACACCCTCGCCGACCGGCGCGAGTTCCGGCTGGCCGAGGAAGCGCTTCGCAACCCGCCGCGACTGCTCGGCATGGCCAGCGTCCCGGCCGCCGAGGCGTTCTTCAAGTCGTTCCTCACGCACCCCATCCAGCTCGTGCGAGCCGCGTGGTGGGGGTTCACCAGCGACCGCACCGGCGACGTCGACGCCATCGTCCGCGCCGGCATCCCCTGCCACGTGCTGTGGGCCGAGCGCGACAGCATCCTCCTGCGCTCCGACGGCGAGGAGTTCGCCCGCCACCTGCACGCCACGTTCACGGTCGCCAAGCGAACGCCCGAGTACGGCCGCATCGACCACGACTGGATGTTCGACGATCCCGACCTGTTCGAGTCCCATCTCGAAGAGCTCAAGCTGCGGGTGCTCTCGTCCAGCGGCAGCGCGGCCTGATGGTCGAGGAGAGCATCGAGCCGATCCCGGCCGCGACGGTTGTGCTCGCCCGTGACACGGAGCAGGGCATCGAGGTGCTCATGCTGCGGCGTAGCTCGCGAGGCGCCTTCGGTGGCATGTGGGTGTTTCCCGGCGGCCAGGTCGAGAACGAAGACCTGAACCCCGACGATCCGGGCGACGAGATCGGCGCCGCCCGCCGCGCCGCCGTGCGCGAGGCGCAGGAGGAGGCCGACGTCCTCGTCGACGGCGATGCCCTGGTCACGTTCTCGCACTGGCTGCCGCCAGCGGGTGCGCCCAAGCGCTTCTCGACGTGGTTCTTCCTCGCCCCTGCTCCCGACGCCGTCGAGGTCGCGGTCGACAACCAGGAGATCCACGACCACGAGTGGCTGCGGCCGGCGGACGCCATCGCCCGCCGCGACGCGGGCGAGATCGAGCTGGCCCCACCGACATGGGTGACGCTGTGGCGGCTGTCGGGCGTCGACACGGTGGAGGACGCCGTTCGCCTCGCCCGAGACAGCGAGCCCCAACGGTTCGAGACCCACATCTACTTCCCTGACGGCGTCCCCGTCGCGGTCTGGCACGACGACGTCGCCTACGACAGCGGCGACCTCCACCACCCCGGCCCCCGCCATCGCCTCTACATGCTCGACGACGGCTGGCGCTACGAGGCGTCCGGCTGACGGTCAGACGTTGAGCAGTGCCGCCAGCTCGAAATGCATCGGGTCGGGCGTGTCCTTCCAGTCACCGCCCCAGCGGAAGCCCCACTTCTTGAAGATGGCGACGACGCCGGGATCCATGTCGCCGTGGGTCAGCCGCTGGTTGGTCGGCACGTTGAGGTCGAAGGCCAGGCCCCACGCATGCATCGAGATGTCGTTGCTGTCCTCGATCAGCTTGGGGTAGTAGCAGCCCTCGTACTGGTCGGGATGGATCTTGTCGGCCAAGCCGGCAGCGTCGATCTCGCCCAGGGCCTTGATCAGCTGCGGGAACATCGCCCTGTGGCACGTCATCCGGCCGATGATCGGAACCTGCTCGGTCACGATGTTGGCGCTCACCCACCTCGGGTCGACGGCAACGGAGCCGTCGGGCATCACCTGGTAGGTGAGGGTTCCGAGTCGGCGGCGGGCGTCGCCGACGTTGAAGAACGACATGTGCTCAGCGGGCGCCCGGAGCAGGTCGACGCGGGCATCCTTGGCGACTGCCTTACGCACGTCCATCACGAGCGGGGTCGGATCGTCCTGGCCGCCCGAGAGCACAACCCCGTTGGGCGGCGGCAGTCCCACCCGGTCGGCGACCGCATTCGAGACGATCGCGTCGAGCGCCGGAAGGCCGGTGTCGGCCAGGGCGCCAACCTCGGTGGGGTACCCGTTGGCCGTGACCTTGTCGTTCAGGGCCAGACCGAGGCGTTTGGCCGCGTCGTAGGACAACGCCAGGTAACCCTTGGCGATGTTGTCCCACACGCCGGTGACCTCGGCGGTGTTCTGAGGCGTGAAGCGCCGGAAGACCGCCGGGTCGACGCCCGCAACCGTGATGCTCTGCCCATTGATGTCCACCGTGCCGGCGCGGAGGAGCGCCGTCCCACCCGGCGGGACCAGGCCCGCCAGCTGCTGGGTCTGCGCCGGCTGCAGTGGCGCGGGCAGGCGCACGAGCACGTCGGCCACGAGGCGCTTGTCGAGCGGACCGAGGGTCCCGCCGGCCGTGTCGTCGCCGGCATCCTGCTGGCTCGCGGCGCCGACGCCCGAGGCGCGCGTGAGCGGGACACGGCTCGTCTGCGACGAGCAGGCCGTGGCGACGGCCGCAAGGAGAGCAGCGACGCCGACGATCCGCGGCGCCTTGAGACGGGCAATCAAGGGTTCAGAACTGGTTGTAGTACGGCTTCTCCGGGTGCTTCTTCTCCAAGAGTATGAAGACGTTGCGCCACGGGTCCTCGAACCAGGTCGTCCGAAGCCCGACGATGTCGGCGATGCCCTCGGTGAGGAACTGCACGCCCTTGGCCTCGAGCTCGGCGCGCGTCGCGGCCAGGTCGTCGCAGATCAGACCCACGTGGCTCCACCCGTGATCGGTGAGCACCGCGTCGGCGGGCTTGGCCCGACCCGGCGCGTGCGGGTACTGGATCACCTCGATCACCCGGTCGCCGCTCAGCCCCGCGTCGCCCACGCCGAGAATGGCTCCCTTCACGGCGACGGGCGCAGGGATCAGCTCGCCCATGTCCTTGTCGATGTCGTCGTTCTCCATCAGCACCGGCGACCAGATCACCGTGAGGCCGAGCACCGCCTCGTACCACCGCACGGCTTCTTCGACGTCGGGGACGCAAACCGCGGTGTGGGCCAGGCTCGTCAGCATCGGCACATCATGTCGTCGGCGTGATGACGGGGATCGTCGTGACGACCGAGACAGTCGTAGGCGCTTCGGTCGGAGGCGTCGTCGGCGCCTCGGTCGTCGGGACCGTTTCGCGTCGGGTGATGATCGTGCGGCGGATCGTTGTCGACGGCAACGTCGTCGTCGGCGCCAATGTCGTCGGTACCGTCGTCGTCGGCTTCGGACTGCCGCCGTGGCTCGTCGCCAAGAGGGCGATGGCCACGGCCAGGATGACGAGGGCGAGGATCACGCCGATCAACCAGGCCTCACCCGTCCGCCGGCGGCGCGGAGGCGGCGCGGCCATGACCGGTGGAGGCGGTTCTACGGTCGTCATCGCCCGGGTGGCGTCGGCGCCGGCCGCCATCGCGACCGTCGGGTCCTCGACGGCGGCAGGGACGCCACCACTGGCGAGTGCGAGGAGGTCCTTTCGGAGGTCGGCCGCGCTCTGGTATCTCGCGTCGGGATCGCGCGCCAGTGCCCTCTGCAGGATTCCCTCGAACGACGCGGGCACGTCGGGGTTGATTGAACTGGGACGCGGCGGGCGGCCATGCAGGGCGTTGCCCGCCACCTCGGCGGGGGTGTCACCCATGAACGGTCTGCGCCCGGTGACCATCTCGTACAGGACGGCGCCGAGGCCGTACACGTCGCTGCGGGCGTCAGCGGGGCGACCGGTGAGCTGCTCGGGCGAGAGGTATGCGGGGGTCCCCAGCACCACGCCGGGGAGCGTCTGGACCGTCGACTGCTCGGGCACCTTGGCGATGCCGAAGTCGGTGACCTTCGCGTGTCCCGTCGCCGACAGCAGCACGTTGGACGACTTGACGTCGCGGTTGGTGACGCCGTTGTCGTGGGCGTACTGCAGCCCGGCGGCGATGTCGGCGCC
>JAFASB010000329.1 GCA_019244985.1 Acidimicrobiia bacterium
CGACGAGGTCGCCGACGCCGCCGGCCTCACAAAAGGGGCCGTGTACTCGAACTTCGAGAACAAAGAGGACCTCGTCGCCGCCGTCCTCAGGGCGCATGAAGATCGCCAGAGCGGGATCAGCGACATCGCGACAGCGTCGCCGACGCTCGAGGAACGCCAGGCCGTGGCCGCCCGGTTGTTCTCCGAGAGCGTCGCCCGCGAGCGTGATGCCTGGCTGCTCTTTCTGGACTTCACGACGTACGCGCTCCGCAACCCTGCTGTCTACGAGCACTTCCTCGCTGCCCATCGGGCCGGCCGCAATCGGATCGCCGAAATGGTCGAGCAGAACACGCCGCCGGAGAGCGCGTGGAAGACCGACCCCGAGGCGGCCGCGCTGATCTTTGGCGTCGTCGGGAACGGGATTGCGATCGAGAAGCTCATCGACCCCGAGGGCGTTCCGAACGATCTGTTCGATCGCCTCCTGCCGATCCTCGTCGAGGCCTTCGAGGCAGGCCGGCTCTAGACGCCCTTCGCCATGTTCGCGAACAGCGTGTACCGGTCGACGAACGCCAGCTGCACCGTGCCCGTCGGCCCGTTGCGGTGCTTGGCCACGATGATCTCGGCCGTTCCGCGGTCCGCGCTCTCGGGGTTGTAGAGCTCGTCGCGGTAGATGAAGAGCACGACGTCGGCGTCCTGCTCGAGGGATCCGCTCTCTCTGAGGTCGGCGAGCATCGGGCGCTTGTCGGCTCTGTTCTCGAGCTGTCGAGAGAGCTGGGAGAGGCCGATCACCGGGCACTCGAGCTCGCGGGCGAGGATCTTCAGACCGCGCGAGATCTCCGACACTTCCACCTGACGGTTCTCGGCGTCGGGCCGACCGGTCATCAGCTGGAGGTAGTCGACGACGATCAGGCCGAGCTCGCCCATGCGGCTCTTGAGGCGCCGCGCTTTGGCGCGGATCTCCATCACCGTCAGATGCGGGTTGTCGTCGATGAAGATGTTGGCCTCGCCGAGTCGACCGACGGCATGGCTGATCTTCGGCCAATCGGGCTCCTGCAGCCGACCGGTTCGTAGGCGGCTCGCGTCCACGCGCGCCTCGGCGCAGAGGAGGCGCTGGGTGAGCTCGAGGTGACTCATCTCCAGGGAGAAGATCAACACCGGCTTGTGCGCGTGCATCGCCGCGTGCGACGCGACGCCCAGTGCCCACGATGTCTTTCCAGCAGCCGGTCTGGCCCCCACGATCACCAGGTTTGAGGGCTGCAGGCCGGCCAGCAGCTCGTCGAGGTCGGTGTAGCCGGTGGGGATGCCGGTGATGTCCTCGCCCCGCTCGTAGAGGGCCTCGATGTGGTCGAGGCTCTTCTCGAGGAGGGTCTGAATGCCCTCCATCGAGTCGGTGACCCGCTTCTGGGCCACCTCGTAGACCATGGCCTCGGCCCGGTCGACGGTCATCGCCACGTCCTCGGGGAGGTCATAGCCGAGGTCCGCGATCTCGCCGGCGACTCCGATGAGGCGGCGAAGCAGGGCGTGGTCCTCGACGATGCGGGCGTAGCGAGCGGCGTTGCTGGTGGCGGGGGTGCGCGCTTCGAGCGAGAGCAGGGCCGGAAGCCCGCCGACGAGGTCGTGCAGGTCAGCCCGGCGCAACTCCTCGGAGACGGTGACGGGGTCGACCGGCTCGCCCTGGCCGTACAGCGAACAGATGGCGTCGTAGACGTGGCCGTGCGCGGGCTTGTAGAAGTCCTCGGCGCTCAGATGGATGTTGACCGCGGCCGCGATGGCGTCGCCGGACAGCAGCATGGCGCCGAGCAGGGACTCCTCGGCCTCCAGGTTGTGGGGCGGGATGCGACCGACGCGCTGCTGCCGCCGCCGGGCGTCGTCGATTGACTGAACCATGAGTCCGCTCACCCTGCCGGATCACGCTGTGGACCGGCGACGGGACACAGCAAGTTTTTCCGGGGAAGAGCTGGGGACGGCGGACCCCGATGTCCACAGCCGAACACACGTTCGATTGTGGCACGTCAGCTACTCAGCGACAACCTCGACGCTCAGCCGGACCTCGACCTCGGGGTGCAGCCGCAACGGGATCTCGTGGGCCCCCAGGGCGCGGATGGGCTCGTCGAGATGGAGGCGCTTGCGGTCCACCTCGACCCCGGACTGCGACTCGATGGCGGCCGCCACGTCGGCGGGCGTCACCGAGCCGAAGAGGCGGCCCTCGGCGCCGGCCCGTGCGGGGATCGTGATCGTCAGCGGTGTGAGCTTGGTGGCGATCTCCTCGGCGGCCTCGCGGTCGCGGGTGTCGCGCACGGCGCGGGCCCGGCGCATCGACTCGGCCTGGGCCAGCGCCCCCTTGGACGCCGCCATCGCCAGCCCGCGCGGGACCAGGAAGTTGCGGGCGTACCCGTCGGCCACGTCGAGGACGTCGCCCTTGTGGCCCACGTCGGGCACGTCGGCCCGGAGGATGACCTTCACGATCCCTCGATCTCGTCGGCAGGCGCCGCGCCGGCAGCGCCCTCTTCGCCGAGCACTGCTTCCTCGAGGTCCTCGCCCGCGCTCACGAGCTCTTCGACCTCGGCGTCGGGCGGCGCTGTGCGCTCCCTCCGGTCGTCGCGGTCGTCGCGCGGGGGGCGCGGTCCGCGCCCACCGCCTCGCTCAGCGACCGTGCGTTGGCTGTAGGGGAGCAGGGCAAGCTCGCGCGCCGTCTTGATGGCGACGGCCACGTCACGCTGATGCTGGGCGCAGTTGCCCGAGACCCGGCGAGCGCGGATCTTGCCGCGGTCGGACATGAAGCGCCGCAGCACGTTCACGTCCTTGTAGTCGACCCACTTGATGTGTTCGCTGCAGAAGATGCAGACCTTCTTCTTGGCCGTGCGCCGGCCGGTGTCCTTCGGGGAACGACGCCGGTCGCCTCGGTCACCTCCACCTCGTGCCATTAGAAGGGCTCCTCGCCGTACTCGTAGCCGCCGCCACCGTCAGACGGCTCGTTGGCGACGGGGCGAGCGGCGCCGCCCCCTCCCCCACCATCGCCGGGACTGCGCCGGTCGTTCTTCTTGATCTCCGCCGTGGCCCACCGGAGGCTCGGGCCCACCTCGTCGGCGACGATCTCGATGATCGAGCGCTTCTCGCCCTGCTCGGTCTCCCACGAGCGCTGCTCGAGGCGTCCGGTGACGAGGATGCGAGCGCCCTTCTGGATCGACTCGCCGACGTTCTCTCCCATGTCCCCCCAGCACACGACGTTGAAGAACGACGTGGCCTCTTCCCACTCGTTGGTCTGGCGATTCTGCCAGCGCCGGTTGACGGCGATGCCGAAGTTGGCCTTCGCCTGGCCAGTGGCGGTGAACCGCAGCTCGGGGTCGCGGGTGACGTTGCCCACGACGGTGACAGTGTTTCCGTTAGCCATCTCTATGCTCCGTTCGCTTCTGCGCCCGCCGCCGGCGCCGCCGCCTTGGGCGCCGCAGCCGCGACGTCGTCGGGAAGACGGATCACCTTGTGGCGGAGCACCTCATCCGCGAGAAAGAGGGACCGGTCTAGCTCGGCCATTACCGAGGGCTCGGCTTCAGCCCGAAGGACCACGTAGTAGCCCTCCCACTTGTGCTTGAGCTCGTAGGCGAACCGACGTCGCCCCCACTTGTCCATGGAGCTGTTGTTGCCGCCCCGCGAGCGGATGAGCTCGGTAGCACGGTCGATCGCCGACCGGATGGCCTCTTCCTCCAGGCCGGCGTCGAGAATGATCATGACCTCATAGGGCCGCATGGGCAGGCCCACCTCCCTCCGGACCCGGGCCGTTGCCCGGGGCCGTGCCAATGGCACGGCAGGGTTCGTCTGGAACTGGGTCATGGTAGTCGAGCCGACGATCATTCCGACCAGTGTCCCAGGCCCCTATGACAAGAACTCCGAGCGACTAGCAGGCTCCGCCGGTCGTGATCGTCGACCCGGGCCCACCGCCGATGCCCGACAGGCCGCCCTGGGGCACCTCGAGCGCGTACCGGTAGGCGGCCGCCGCCGAGTACGTCGGACAGTTCGAGCGGTCGGCGCACGGCGCCATGTCGGCCGCCGAGACGAAGTACCCGGCGGCGTCGTAGAACGCGATCGACAACGGCATCGGGGTGTTCCGCATCCAGAAC
>JAFASB010000412.1 GCA_019244985.1 Acidimicrobiia bacterium
GCCAAGAGTGGGCCGTACATGATCAACGCCGACTCTCCGGCGGACGGCGGCCAGGCCACGCTGCTCCAGCCGGGGGTCTCCGGCGGACTGCGCACGGGTGGCTACCAGTCGCAACCCACGCCCGCCTTCGACGCCGGGGGGAACTCGCTGGCCGACGCCATCACCGCGCCCACCAAGTTCTTCGGCGTGAAGTTCAGCATCTCGACCAACGAGACCGACCTGCAGACCAAGACCAAGGTGGCGCCGCCCACGGTGCTCGACAACAACGGCGTACTGACTGCCGACATGTCGTCGTGGGCTGCCTCCTGGAACAACCAGAACTTCAACCAGGGTGCTCCCAAGCCCGTGTCGAGCACCCAGGCCCAGGCGCCGGGCCAGGAGCAAGCGGAGCGGACGTGGGACTGGGTATCGCAGAAGTGGCTGGAGGCGGCACCGAAGTCGACGGTGAGCGGAGGCGGCGCCACCGGCACCTACGACGCCAAGACCGGGGCGTTCGTGCTCGAGTGGACCAGCCACATCGACGGCGGGCCGTTCAACGGATTCACCGGCCTGTGGCATCTGGAAGGCACGTTCGAGCCGTCCGGGCGCGCGCCCGCCGGTGCATAGCGAGGACACCGCGGCAGGCGAGCGCACGGCGGCGTCGATCGTCGTCGAGGACGCCAGCAAGGTCATCGACGGCGTCACCGTCCTGGACAGCGTCTCTTTCGTTGCTCTTCCGGGGCGCGTGACGGCGTTCGTAGGCCCCAACGGGGCCGGCAAGACGACGACACTGCGGGCAATCCTCGGTATCGATCGCCTCACGTCGGGGCGTGCGACCATCGGCGGGCGACCGTTCGCCGAGCACCGCCGCCCCGTTCAGGTCGCGGGCGCGTCGTTGACGGCCGACGGCGCTCACCCGCGCCGCAGCGCACGCGGTCACCTCAGGGTGGTCGCCGCGAGCAATGGCCTGCCGGACACCGCGGTCGACGCCGCGCTGGACCTGGTCGGGATCGCCGAGATTGCCGACCTCCCGGTCGGCCAGATGTCGCTGGGAATGCGACAGCGACTGGCGCTCGGCTCGGCATTGATCGGCGATCCCGCGGTTTTGATCCTCGACGAGCCGCACAACGGGCTGGACGCGGGCGCCATCCGGTGGCTCCGCGTCGTGCTGCGCCAGTTGGCCGACGGCGGCCGCACGGTACTCGTCTCGACCCACCTCATGACGGAAATCGAAGCCGTCTGCGACGACGTCGTCGTTATCGACCAAGGGCGGGTCGTCATGGCCGGTTCGCTGGGCCACTTCATCGGGGGCGCGTCCATGGAAGAGCGCTACCTCGACATGGTTGAGCGCGGATGAGGTTGGCCTGGCGCGCTGAGCTGCTGAAGATCGCGACCGTGCGGGGCCAGTGGCTCGGCGCCGCCATCGCCACTCTGGCCCTCCCCGCGATCTCTCTCCTCGTCGCGGCCACGGGCGGTGTGGGGGCGGGGGACACCGTGACGAGTGGCGCGGCCACGGGGTCGGTGGCGGGTCTTCTGGCGTTCGGCGTCTGGGCGGCGACGCTCGCGGCGGGCGAGTACGCGCAGCAGACGATGATCGTCAGCCTCACGACCGTCCCGCGGCGGTCGGTGCTCTATGGCGCCAAGTTGGCGGCGATCGGCTGCGTCGCAGTCGTCGGCGCTCTCGTGTCGGTCGTCACGGCCTGGCTCGTCGTCTGGGCCGTGCTGCCGAGCGGGGTCCACCACCTCGGCGATCCTGCCGCGCTCGTCAGCGTCGTCTTCGCCATCAGCGCGGTGTCGGTGCTGGGCATGGCCGTCGGGTTGATGACCCGATCGCCGTCTGCATCGGCGTCGATCGTGGTGGTGGCCGTGCTGTTGCCGAAGGCGGCGGGCGGCTTACTCGGGGGGCTGCAGCGTTGGGTCGTCGGTGCCAGCCCGGGAACGGTGGTCACCCAGGCCGTCGGCGGCGCGCAGCTTCCGCACAATCAGATGTTCCCCGGAGGCGCCGCCGCCGCGACGGTCACCATGCTGCTCGTCGCGACGGTCGTCGCTGTCGGCGGCGCGGTCACCCTCGTGCGCCGCGACGGCTAGCTACTAGTGGCCGAATCCGGCGGCGGACAGCGCGGCCGGAATGCAACTCGCACCCGGCGCGCTGGCGAAGGCAGCTGCGCCCGGCGCCATCGCACTGGCGACGCTCGCCTCCCCGGCGAGCACCTGCTGGCGGTACGGGCCGTACAGCGGACTGACTGTGTCGAACCCGCTCTGCTCGAGCGGATGCACGACGCCGACCAACGTGTTCATCTCCGCGGCGTGAGCATCGAGCTGCTGGCCGCCCGACACGATCAGCGGCCCGAACAGCGGGAACGCGGGCTGGAAAGCGGGGACCATTGCAAAGGCCTCGGGTGAGAACGGCCCGAACACGGGAACGATCCCGACGAGGTTGGCCAAGCCCGCCTGCTGCGTGGGCACCGCCAACCCGGCGGGGCACGGCGCGAGGCCGTTGGTGGCCGGCGGCGGCGCGGGCGTGTTGGACGCCGGCGTGCTGGCCGGCTTGCTCGCTGCCGGTGCAGCGGCCGCCGCCACGGGAGCGACGGGCCCCGGGGACTCGGCGGCCGGTGCCTCTACGACTGCTGCAGAGACCTCAGGGGCGGGCGTCACCGCAGCGGCCGACTGGGCGAGCTGCGTCGTGGACCGGAAGCCCAAGGCGCCGGGGACCTGCACGCCGTTGCGGCCGGGACGATAGGCCCGGGCCAGCAACGCGAAGACGGTCAGCGCGATGAACGCGGCCACGATGACGACCACCGCGATGACGCGGATTCGGTTGGCGTTGTCGACGCTCGGCAAGGCGATCAGCTTTCGCACTGGAATTCCTTCTACTCGCTTGTATCGCCGGTGGCTGCCCGCCCGGTGGGCAGGAGGAGCGCAGCGGCTGCGCAGATCCCGATGACGGCCGTGAGGACGATCGACCAGGCCGGCGGCTTCCATCCCTTCTTGGCGACGGCGCCGATGACTTTGGCGCCGCCGAGGCCCGGCGTCGCCTCGGCCGGGGCGCTGGCGGCGTCAACCGCGGCGGGGGCTCCTGCGGCCGTCGTCGTCGCGGTGACCGCTCCCGGGGCGGCAGGGGCCTTGGTGCGGCTGGCGGTCGACGTCAGCGTGCGACTCGCCGGCTGGCCGGGCGCCGCCGCTGCGGCGGGCGCCGCTGCGCCGGGCGGCCGGAACGTACCGGTGAGATGCCACGAGCCCGTGAATTCGTTGAATGGTCCGCCCACGATCGTGCTCGTCCACTCGAGCTCGAACGCGCCGGTCGCCGCGTCGTAGGTCCCGTGCGCCGGCGTCGTGAGCTTGGGCGTCGAGCCGTCGGGCTTCGGCGAGCCCTGGTTGAAGTTCTGCTTGTTCCACGTCGCCTCCCACGCCCGGACGTCGCCCGTGAGCTTGCCGGCCGAGTCGGCCTGGATGGCGAGCGGCGGGACGGCCGCGCCCGTCTGGCGGTCGTTGGGATCGGTCGACAGCCCGAAGCGCACGCCGAAGAACACGGCGGGGACGGTGATCCTGGTCGCCAAGCTGTTGCCCTGGGCGTCGAAGGCCGGGGACGGGGCGGGCTGATACCCACCGGTCACGACGCCGCCGTCGGAGCCCGGGGCGAGCAGCGTGTAGGTCTTGTCGGCGCACGTGGAGTCGCCGTTGCTCACGAACGGCCCGTTGGCGACGGTGCCGCTCGGCTGCACCATGCGGAAATACGTGCCGGTCGCTCCTCCTGACTGGCAGGTACCCGGCGTCAGCGCAAAGGTGCCGACGAGGTTCGTGCCAGCGGCCTGCGCGACTGGTCCGGTGGCAAACAGAGCGGCGAACGCCAGCACCGCCGCCGCGGCCAAGGCCACCGCCATTCGCGTCGACCGTGAGATCCCAGAAGTCCTAATCATGACAATGTCGATCATATTACGAGAGATGAGCGACATTGTCCCCCTGTTCCAGGGGAAGGGTACCGATGTATTGGAGCCTGGACGGGTGGGTAGGGCACGCCGATGGACCGACGACGGGGCGTGATCTTCGACATCGACGGGACGCTCGTCGATACCAACTACCTGCATGCGATCGCCTGGCGGCGGGCGTTCGTTGATTGCGGCGAGGACGTCCCCACGGCGAGGATCCACAGGATGATCGGCGCCGGGTCAGAGGTGCTCCTCCGAGAACTTCTCGGCGACGTCCGCAGTGACGTCAAGAAGGCGTGGCGCCGGCGGTTCGACGAGCTCAAGTCAGAGATCCGCCCCTTCGCCGACGCCGCCCGGCTGCTGCGAGCCGTGAAGGAGCGCGGCGCGACTGTCGTTCTCGCGTCGTCGTCGGAGCAGGAGGACGTCGACGCACTTCTCGCTGCCATTGA
>JAFASB010000009.1 GCA_019244985.1 Acidimicrobiia bacterium
CGGCCTCACACGCGAACGCGCCCGCCTGCTCGCCGACGACGCCATCGTCATGCACCCCGGTCCGATGAACCGCGGCGTCGAGATCGCCGCGGAGGTGGCCGACCTTCCGGGGGCCGTCATCACCCGCCAGGTCGCGAACGGTGTCGCGGTGCGCATGGCCGTCCTGTTCCTCATTCTCGGCGCGGGAGGCGACCTTGGCAGCTGAGGTCCTTCTCCAGGGCGGCACGGTCGTCGACGCCACCGGCAGCCGCCGGGCCGACGTCCTGATCGTCGACGGCGTCGTGTCGGCAGTCGCCGAGTCGGTCGACGGCCCGTCGGGCGCCCGCCGCCTCGACGCGTCCGGATGCGTCGTCGCACCGGGGCTGGTCGACCTGCACGCCCACCTCCGCCAGCCCGGACGCGAGGAAGCAGAGACGGTTGAGTCGGGCGCGCGGGCCGCAGCTCTGGGCGGGTATACGGCCGTCGTCGCCATGCCCAACACCGAGCCCGCCATCGACTCGGCGGCGGTCGTCCGCGAGGTCCTCGATCTCGGCGCCACCGCGTGCTGCGACGTGCGCGTGGCGGGCGCCATCACCAAGGGCCGGCGCGGCGAGGAGCTCGCGCCTCTCGCCGAGATGGCGGCGCTCGGCGTGCGGTTGTTCACCGACGACGGCGCCGGCGTCCAGGACGCCCGCCTCATGCGACGCGCCCTCGAGTACGCGTCGGCCCTCGGCGTCCTGCTCGCCCAGCACTGCGAGGACGACGAGCTCGCCGAAGATGGTCACATGCACGAGGGCGACTGGTCGAGCCGGCTCGGGATCCCCGGCATCCCGACCGAGGCGGAGTCGATGATGGTCGCCCGCGACGTCGCCCTCGCCCAGCTGACCGGTGCGCCGGTGCACTTCCTGCACCTGTCGACGGCGATGGCCATCGCCATGGTCCGCGCCGCCAAGGCGGCCAAGATCCCCGTCACGGCCGAAGCGGCGCCCCATCACTTCACCCTCACCGACGAGACGGTGTCGTCCTACGACCCTGTCTACAAGGTGAACCCGCCGCTACGGCCGCAGTCCGATCTCGACGCCGTGAAGGCCGCCTTGGCCGACGGCACGATCGACGCCATCGCCACCGACCACGCGCCACATGCGCAGGAGGCCAAGGAATTGCCGTTCGACCAGGCGCCACCGGGCATGCTCGGTTTGGAGACCGCACTCTCGCTGGCGATCACCGAGCTCGATCTGCCGATCGAGCGTGTCCTCTCCCTGTTGTCCTGGCAGCCGGCGCGCATCGCCGGCCTGGCCGGCCAGCACGGCGGTCCGATCGCCGACGGCGCCGTCGCCAACCTGACGGTGATCGACCCCGACGCCGTGTGGGTGGTCGAACCCGAGCACCTCGCCAGCCGGAGCCGCAACACGCCCTACGCGGGGCGCAAGCTCACCGGTCGGGTCCGCCACACGCTGCTGCGGGGCGAGCCGGTCGTCGTCGACGCCGAGGCCCAACGCTGATGGCGGGTCAGGACGCTCTGCTCGTGCTCGCCGACGGCACGACGTTCGAGGGCGAGACCATCGGTCACGTGCCCGACGACGGCATCGCCACGGGCGAAGTGGTGTTCAACACCGTGCTGTCGGGCTACCAGGAGGTCATCACCGATCCGTCCTACGCCGGGCAGGTCATCACCTTCACCTATCCGCACATCGGCAACTACGGCGTGGCCGATGCCGACGACGAGAGCCGTCGCCCCTTCTGTCGCGGCGTCGTCGTGCGGGACCTTGCTCGACGGCCGAGCAGCTGGCGGGCGGCCGACGACCTCGGCAGCTGGCTCACCCGCCACCGCGTCCCCGGGATCGCAGGCATCGACACCCGCCGCCTGACGCGCCACATCCGCGAGGCGGGGTCGATGCCGTGTGCCTTCGGCACCGCCGACGAGCGCGCCCTCAAGGAGGCGGCCCAGAACGAACGCGGCACCGACGGTGTCGATCTCGTGGCGACGGTCACCACGGCGGAGCCGTACGTCGTCGAAGGTGGGCCGATCCGCGTGGTCGCCTACGACTTCGGGATCAAGTCGAGCATCCTCCGCCTGCTGCGCGAGATCGCCACTGTCGAGGTCGTGCCTGCCTCGACGCCCGCAGATGCCGTCCTCGAGCGCGCACCCGATGGTGTGTTCCTGTCCAATGGCCCCGGCGACCCGGCGGCCGTGACCTACGCGGTCGACGCCATCGGCGGCCTGCTCGGCAACGTGCCCGTGTTCGGCATCTGCCTCGGCCACCAGCTGCTCGGTACCGCCCTCGGCGGGTCGACCTACAAGCTCAAGTTCGGCCACCACGGCGGCAACCACCCGGTCCGGCGTCTGGCCACCGGCGGCGTCGAGATCACGAGCCAGAACCACAACTACGCGGTGGCCGAGGGATCGGTCGACACTGCGGATGTCACCCACGTCAACCTCAACGACGGCGTCGTCGAGGGGCTGCGGTGCCGCGACGTCGCGGCCTTCAGTGTCCAGTACCACCCCGAGGCCGGTCCCGGCCCGCACGACGCCCGGTACCTGTTCGCCGAGTTCGCAGAATTGATCTCCCGAAATGCCTAAGAGAACCGACCTCGAGTCCATCCTCATCATCGGCAGCGGGCCGATCGTCATCGGCCAGGCGTGCGAGTTCGATTACTCCGGCACCCAGGCGTGCCGCATTCTGCGGGCCGAGGGCTACAAGGTCATCCTCGCCAACTCGAACCCGGCCACGATCATGACCGATCCCGAGTTCGCCGACCGCACCTACGTCGAGCCTCTCAAGCCCGACGTGCTCGCGGCGATCATCGAGCGCGAGCGCCCCGACGCCGTGCTGCCCACGCTCGGCGGCCAGACGGCGCTCAACCTGGCGATGGCGTTGAGCGAACGAGGCGTGCTCGAGGAGTTCGGCGCCGAGCTCATCGGGGCATCGGCGACCGCCATCAGCACCGCCGAGAACCGCGACAAGTTCAAGATGGCGATGACCGAGATCGGCCTGGCGGTCCCCGATTCCGGGTTCGCCTACACGCTCGACGAGGCGATCGTCGTTGGCGAGGAGATCGGGTTCCCGGTGATCGTCCGGCCGTCGTACATCCTCGGCGGCGGCGGTACCGGTATTGCGAGCAACGTCGACGAGCTGCGCGAGATCGCCACGGTCGGCCTGGCGACCAGCCCCGTCACCGAGATCCTCATCGAGCGGTCGATCGCGGGCTGGAAGGAGTACGAGCTCGAGGTCATGCGCGACCGGGTCGACAACTGCGTCGTGGTCTGCTCGATCGAGAACCTCGACCCGATGGGCGTCCACACCGGCGACTCGATCACCGTCGCTCCCGCCCAGACCCTTTCCGATGTCGAGTACCAGCACATGCGCGACGCCGCCTTCGCCTGCATCCGTCGCATCGGCGTCGACACCGGCGGGTCGAACATCCAGTTCGCGGTCGACCCCGAGACCGGGGCCATGGTCGTCATCGAGATGAACCCGCGCGTGAGCCGATCCAGCGCCCTGGCATCGAAGGCCACCGGGTTCCCGATCGCCAAGATCGCCGCCCGGCTGGCCGTCGGCTACACGCTCGACGAGATTCCCAACGACATCACCAAGGAGACCCCCGCCAGCTTCGAGCCGACGATCGACTACGTCGTCACCAAGGTTCCGCGGTGGGCCTTCGAGAAGTTCCCCGGCGTTCCGGACGTGCTCGGTACGCGCATGCAGTCGGTCGGCGAGGCGATGGCCCTGGGCCGCACGTTCCCGGAATCCATGCAGAAGGCGCTTCGGTCGCTCGAGCACGGACGGTTCGGCCTCAACTGCGATCCGGCGGAGGCCCTTCTCGACGACCTCGACGACGACGAGCTCGTGCGGCGGGCGGTGGTAGCGACCCCTGACCGGCCGTTCCAGCTCGAAGCCGCGCTGCGGCGGGGGATCGACATCGATCGGATCGCCACCGCCACCCGCGTCGATCCGTGGTTCCTCGACCAGATC
>JAFASB010000017.1 GCA_019244985.1 Acidimicrobiia bacterium
CTCGAGCGCGTGCGCTGGACGTTCCTCCAGTTTTCACTGATCAGCGGCTGTCTGCTGCTGATCGCTGTCCTCACCAATCACAAGACCAGCGTCTCCGTGCAGGCGATGGGCATCGCCGCCATCGCCGGTCTCGGCTGGCTCTGGATCGAGGAGTACCGGCGATCACTGTCCGCCAAGTGGGACGTGGTCGAAGCCGTCGGCCTGATCGCAGCGGCCGTCGCCGTCGGCAACCCCCTGTACATGCTGCTGCTCCTGTACGGGCGCGTCAGCTTCCGCACGTTCTCGCCGTCGGTGCGCGAAGCGATCTCGGCCGGCATCGTGTTCTTCGTCGCCTTCTTCGCGCCGGTGCTGATCCTGCAGGCGTCGGGCTTGCAGCTGGTGTTCCTGGCCTCGGGCTTCCCGCTTTGCGTCGTCATCATGAACACGCTCCACCAGACGCTCGACCGTCTCGAGCGGTCCGTCGAACGCGAGCAGGTCCTCCGCGAGGCCGGCGCGGCCCTCGTTGCCGCCACCGACCGGGCCGACATCTACGAACCGTCGCTGCTGGCCGCCGTCTCGCTGCTCGAGGAGAGCTCGGCGGGCGCCGCCCTCGTTGCCATCGCCGACGAGAGCGGAGCCCTCGTCGCGGTGACGACCGTCGACGGCCATCCACTGCCGGACCAGCCCCTCAACGACGCGCTCCCGACGATGGTCGCGGCCGGCCTCACGAACGGCGAACCGTTCACTGTCGACACCGCCGACGCACCGGGCTTGGCGTCCGCCCTCGACTTCGCCCAGGGGGCGCAGATCGCGGTGATCCCCGTCCTCCTCCGCAAGCGGGTGGGCGGCGTGATCTTCGCCGAGCTCGCAGCACCTCTCGCGCCGGACTCGGTGCGCTCGCTGCAGGCGGTTGGGACACAGCTCGGGCTGGCGATCGAGCGCGCCAACCTGACCGACGAGCTGCAGGAGCAGCGCAGCGAGGAACGCTTCCGCTCGCTCGTCCAGAGCTCGTGGGACGTGATCGCCGTCACCGAGGCGGACTCGACCATCCGTTACGTGAGCCCCTCGGTGTCGCGCGTGCTCGGGTTCGAGCCGGCGGTGCTGGTCGGGCGGGCTCTCCGGGAGTTCATCCATCCCGACGATCGCGCCGCCACCGCCAAGGCCCGCACCGAGACGCTCGCCGTGGGCAGGCCGTCGGTGAGCGACTGCCGTGTGCAGCACCACGACGAGTCGTGGCGTCACATGGAGGTGACGACGACGAACCTCCTCCATGACGAGAACGTCGGTGGCATCGTCGTCAACCTCCACGACGTCACGGAACGCCGCAAGCTCGAGCAGGAGCTCCGCCATCAGGCATTCCACGATCCCCTGACACGACTCGCCAACCGCGCGCTCTTCCACGACCGCACCGGCCATGCCTTGGAGCGGGCCGCCCGTCAAGGCGAACCGGTGACCGTGCTCTTCCTCGACATCGACGACTTCAAGATGGTCAACGACAGCCTCGGCCACCTGGCCGGCGACATGCTGTTGCAGGCGGTGTCCGACCGCCTCGCGTCGTGCATCCGACCGAGCGACACGGCCGCCCGGTTCGGCGGCGACGAGTTCGCCGTGCTCCTCGAGGACACACCGCTCGCGGGCGCGTGCCAGGTCGCCGATCGAGTGCTGGAAGTCATGCGCGAACCGTTCATGGTCCTCGAACGTGAGATGTACGTGAGCGCCAGCATCGGCGTCGCCCCTGCCACGCGCGAGAGCACCGACCCCGGCGAGCTCCTCCGCGACGCGGACGTCGCCATGTACGCAGCCAAATCAGAAGGCAAGGCGTGCTACAGCGTGTACGAGCCGAGCATGCACGCCAAGGTCGTCCAACGGGTCGAGGTCACCGCCGACCTGCAGCGGGCCATCGAGCGCGACGAGCTCGTCGTGTACTACCAACCGATCGTCGACCTGGCGACGGAGGAGACGCTCGCCGTGGAGGCGCTCGTGCGGTGGCGCCACCCCGAACGGGGCATGGTGCCGCCGCTGGAGTTCATCCCGGTGGCCGAGGAGACCGGGTTGATCGTGCCCATCGGCCGGTGGGTCCTCGAGCGGGCGTGTCGGGACATGGCCGAATGGCGCGACCGGCATCCCGAACAACCGTTGTACGCCCACGTCAACGTGTCGGTGAACCAGATGCACAGCGTCCTTGACGACACCCGGCGGTCGCTGTCGACAACGGGGGCCGATCCGACGTCGGTCGTGCTCGAGATCACCGAGAGCGTCATGGTCCACGACACCGACCTCGTCGTGGCGACCCTGCGGGATCTCAAGGCGCTCGGCGTGCGGATCTCACTCGACGACTTCGGCACCGGGTACTCCTCGCTGAGCTATCTCAAGCGGCTCCCGATCGACCTCCTGAAGATCGACAAGGCGTTCGTGCAGGGCATCGCGGGTGACGCGGAGGAGTCCAGCCTCGGGCGCGCCGTCGTCCACATTGCCAAGACCCTCGACCTGGAGACGGCGGCGGAGGGCATCGAGACCGCGGAAGAGCTCGCGGCGCTCAAGTCGCTCGGGTGCCGGTTCGGACAGGGGTTCCTGTTCTCCAAGCCCCTTCCGTTCGACGAGCTCGAGGCGCTGATCGCCCCGTCAGAGTCGGACGAGGGTCGAGCGGCGGCGGTGCTCCGGTAGGGTTTCGAAGCCCCTTCGCAGGGCTGCCACAATCACATCCTCATGCCCTTGGTCCTGTGGTGCAGTTTGGAGTGCACGCCGGCCTGTCAAGCCGGAGGTCGCGGGTTCAAATCCCGTCAGGACCGCTCCCGAGAGGGAACAGCAATCACACTTGAAATGACATGGTCGGGTAGCTCAGTCGGTAGAGCACGCGCCTGAAAAGCGCGGGGTCGCCGGATCGACGCCGGCCCCGACCACTCGAGGAGCGCCGGCCCGCAAAGGCCGGCGCTCTCTGCTCTGCGCGCGAATATTTCGCGGTGTTCTCGCTGCGAAGAAAAAGAGAAGACGACGTCGACGTCCAACTGGTTCTCGAGAACCTCTCACGACTCGACGCCGTCAAGGCCACCCATCTGCTCGGTCCGGAGCCTCGACCCGAATTCGACGAGTTGGCCGAGAAGGCGTCGGGCCAGTTGCGTACGCCGATGGCGTTCCTTTCCATCTTGAGCGGCCACCACAGCCATCTCGTGGGTGCCGCCGGCCTTGCCGAGGACTCCGCCGAGGAGCGCCAGATCCCGGCGGAAGAGTCGTACTGCCAACACGTCGTCGCATTCGATGACGTGTTCGTGGTGGACAACGCTCGCACCGACGCCCTCGTCGCGAACCATCCCGCAACCGCCGACGGAGTGCGTGCCTACCTCGGTGTTCCCATCCGAAAGAACGGGCAGACCGTCGGCTCGTTCTGCGTCGTCGACACGAAGCCACGACGCTGGACCGAAAAGAATCTTGCCGCCCTGGAGGCGCTCGCCGCAGAGGTCACCGAAGAGATCGGCTGAGGCGTACCTGCAGATCAGTCGTCCGACGTGGTCGCCTTTTTCCCGAGCAGGACGGCGATGCGTTGGCGCGTCACGCCGAGAAGTCGGCCGAGCTGGGCCATCGTCATGCCCTCCGCGTAGAGGGCTCGGGCCTGGCTGCGGCGCAGCTTGCTCAGGGCGTCGTACAGCTCCTTGAACTGACCCGAGGAGAAGTCGACGAACAGGCGCTCGGCTTCGGCGATCTGGCCGTAGGAAGCGCCGGTCTCGCGCATCCCGGCGGCCCGGTCGAAGGCGTCGAGGATCTCGGTCGTATGGTGCGAGAAGCGTCGGAGGGCACCGACGGCGGCGCCCATGGCCTCGAGCACGTCATCATTCGAAGTGACCGGGTCATTGTTTTGGGTGGGGGACTGCTGCAGCGGAGAGTTCATGTGCGGTGTCAGAGTTCTATACCAAGATCCTGACCCAGCGGAAACCTCCGCCTGTCGTGTACCGTCCCGACTCGTGCGTGAGGAACTGGCCGACGGGACGCTCGTCACCGAAGTTCGTCGTCTGATCGAGACGGGTGCGACCGAGCGACTGCGCTGGATCCGCGCCAACACGCAGGCTGCCATGGCGGCAACCGGGCAGGACGCGGTGACGATCTCGGCGCTCACCGGCGTCGCGGTGGGCACCGTGAAGGGATTCCTCGGCAATACCGACACGTCGATCAAAAACGTGCTGATGATCGCCGTGGCCCTCGGGCACACCGTGGCCGACCTCGAGCGCCCTCCCAAGGAGTTCGCCAAGCAGTTGGCCAGCCGCCACGCCCCCTCCGGGGAACAAACGCTCCACGACTGACGCTCTCAACACATATGACTGCCCACCTCGGCCCGCCGGGGTTCGGCGGGGCGAGGGCCGCCGAGACGGTGGCCTGCACCGCCGAGTCCCTGCTCGCCTTCGAGAACGCCGCCCTCCCGCTCGCCGTCTGCGATCCGGGCGGGCGAATCATCATGTCCAACCGCGCCCTGCGGGCGCTGCTCGGCTACGAGCTCAACGAGCTGCTCGGCAAACCCATCGACGAGGTCGTGGCCCCGAGCTCCGAGGGTCTGTACAGGACGTGGGACGACCGCCTCCACGCCGCCGCCCTCGACATCACGCCCGAGAAACGGTTCACCCTCTGGCGCAAGGACGGCTCGGCAGTGAACGTGCGGGCCTCGAGCTCACTCGTGCACGACGACGAGGGCAAGGTGCGCTACGTGATCGCCCGGGCCGTCGTCGACCCCAACCGCTAAAACGCGAAACGGGCCCCCGCGGGACCCGTTTCTCACATGATCTCTGAGCGCTCTGCCTGCTCGAGGTACTGGCGCACCTCGCTGGCCCGGAAGCGCCGGTGGCCCCCCAGGGTCCGGATGGCGGTGATCTTGCCCGAGCGTGCCCAGCGGGTGACCGTCTTGGGGTTCACGCGGAACAGAGCTGCCACTTCCGATGGCGTGAGGAGTGCGTCTGGAGCCTGGTGCTCGTCCATGGTTGCCCTTCGTGTCCGATTGGTACACCGAACATACGACGGGACCGGATTGTCAGTCGATAGCCCGGGGTGACCATTTCAGAGGCGCCGTTCGGACTAGTCATTTGTCCACTTTGGGCGGGACGCACGGTTCCGCAACCGAGGCTTCGGGCCGGTTCGACTTGCTTGCGGGCGGCGGTACCCTCAGCTTGAGGTGAACACCTTCGACCGCATCGAGGCGGGGGACCAGGAGCAGGTGGTCTTCTGTCAAGATCGGGCGACAGGCCTGCGGGCCGTCATCGCCATCCACTCCACGGCGCTGGGGCCCTCCCTCGGTGGGACCCGCTTCTACCCGTACGCCTCCACGGACGCGGCTGTGGCCGACGTCCTGCGCCTGGCGGAGGGGATGACTTACAAGGCGGCGGTCGCCGGCCTCGACCAGGGCGGCGGCAAGGCGGTGATCATCGGCGACCCGAATGTCGACCGCACCGAGGAGCTGATGCTCGCCTACGGCCGGTTCGTCGACACCCTGTCGGGCCGGTACGTCACGGCGGAGGACGTCGGCACGACCCAGGCCGACATGGACCTCATTGCCAAGGTCACGCCGTACGTGACCGGCACCAGCGACGGGTCGGGCGACCCGTCGGCCGCCACCGCCCTCGGGCTGGTGTGGGCGATGAAGGCCCTGTTCTTCCTGTCCTCGGGTGCCGATGACCTGGGTGGTGCCCATGTGGTGGTGGCCGGCGTCGGCAAGGTCGGCAGCCACCTCGTGGGCAACCTGGTCAACGAAGGAGCGCGCGTCACGATCGCCGACGTCAACGACAGGGCCGTCGAGCGGGTCCGCTCGCAGTTCGGTGCGAGCGTCGCCGTCGCCGCCCCCGCGGACGTCCACCGTGTTCCCGGCGACATCTACTCGCCGTGCGGTCTCGGCGGCGTGCTCAACACCCAGACGATCCCCGAGCTCCGGTCCTGGGCCGTCGTCGGGGCGGCCAACAACCAGCTGGCGTCGCCCGAGTGCGGCCTGCTGCTCGCCGACGCCGGCATCCTCTACGCGCCCGACTTCGTCGTGAACGCCGGCGGCATCATCAACATCGCCTCCGAGCGCACGCCCGGTGGCTACGACCGCGAGCACGCCTACGCCGACGTGCACCGCGTCTACGACACGACGCTTCAGGTGTTCGACACCGCCAAGCGCGACGGCGTCACGCCGGCCGAGGCGGCCGAGTCCCTCGCCCGCCGCCGGCTGGCGACCGGCGTCCACCAGATCCGCAACTTCCCGTGATTGCATCGATGTAGCGACTAGGAGGCACGGCCGTGGCCAAGGTTCTCGACAAGCACGAGGAGGACCTGTCCTCCCTGCATCTGCACGACCGGCACACGATCCTGGGTCTCACCGACGACGACCTCGTCGGCATGTATCGCGCCATCCTGCTGGCGCGCCGTCTCGACCAGAAGATCTGGGGCCTGAACCGCATGGGCAAGGCGGCCTTCGTCGTGAGCTGCCAGGGTCACGAGGGCGCCCAGGTCGGCTCGGCGTGGGCGATCAACAAGGGCGTCGACGTCGTGCTCCCCTATTACCGCGACACCGGCGTCGTGCTCACCCTCGGGATGACGCCATACGACGTGCTGCTCGGCGTGTTCGCGCGACCGTCGGACCCCAGCTCGGGCGGGCGGCAGATGCCCAACCACTGGGGAAGTAGAGCGCTGAACATCGTCACCGGGTCGTCGCCGATCGCCACCCACATCCCCCACGCCGCCGGGTTGGCCCTCGCATCGATGATGGCGGAGGAGCCCGGGGTCGCCATCGCCTACTTCGGCGACGGCGCGGCGTCGAAGGGTGACTTCCACGAGTCCCTGAACTTCGCGGGCATCCACCGTGTGCCCATGGTCCTGATCTGCGAGAACAACGGCTACGCCATCTCCGTACCGCTCGCCAAGGAGTCGGCGGTCGAGAACATCGCCCAGCACGCGCACTCCTACGGCATCCCCGGCGTGATCGTCGACGGCAACGACCCCCTCGACGTGTACGCGGCAACCCACGCAGCGCTGACGCGGGCCCGTCACGGCGAGGGTCCGACGCTCATCGAGTGCAAGACATACCGCTACCTGGCCCACACGTCCGACGACGACGACCGCAGCTACCGCACGACCCAGGAGATCGAGGCCTGGCGCAAGAAGGACCCGCTGCAGCGGATGAAGCAGTACATCATCGAGCAGCGGCTGCTCTCCGAACGCGAGGAGGTGGAGCTCGAGGGCGAGATCAAAGCGGAGATCGACGACGCGGCCCGCAGGGCCGAGGCCGCGGCCGCGGCGGCGGGCGAAGAGGCCTTCACCAAGGTGTTCGCCCGGCCGCTGCGCCCGGTACCCGGCGTCCCTCCCGGACTCGGCGACCGGCCAGAGCTGCGGGTGGCGCCGGCGCCGCCGCAGGGCGGGGCCGAGAAGAACGTCATCGAGACCGTGCGCGACACGCTCGCGGAGCTGATGCTCGCCGACGAACGTGTCATGGTGCTCGGCGAGGACGTCGGCCCCCGCGGCGGCGTGTTCCGGGCCACCGACGGGCTGCACGGCCGCTTCGGCGAGCCTCGGGTGCTCGACACGCCGCTCGCAGAATCGAGCATCGTGGGCGTGGCGATCGGTCTGGCCCTCGCCGGACGTCGCCCCATCGCCGAGATCCAGTTCGCGGACTTCATCCACTCGGCGTTCGACCAGCTGGTCAGCGAGGCCGCCAAGATCCACTACCGGTCGAACGGGGACTTCTCGGTGCCGATGGTCGTGCGTTCACCGTGGGGCGGCGGCGTCCACGGAGCGCTATATCACTCGCAGGCGATCGAGGCCTTCTACGCCCATGTCCCCGGCCTCAAGGTCGTCGCCCCGTCGACGCCCGCCGACGTGGCCGGCATGCTGCGCGAAGCCGTCGACGATCCCGACCCGGTCCTGTTTCTCGAGCACAAGAGGACGTACCGGCTCGTGAAGGGCCTCGTCCCCGAGGGTGACTGGCGGGTGCCGATCGGGGTGGCCGACATCGCAGTCCCTGGCGACGACCTCACCGTCGTCACCTATGGGCTGCACCGCCACATCTGCACCGAGGCGGCCGCCGCCCTGGCCGACGAGAACATCTCTGCCGAGGTCGTCGACCTGCGCACGATCTCACCGCTCGACCGCGACACCGTCCTCGCCTCCGTGGCCAAGACCGGCCGCCTGCTGATTGTCCACGAGGACAACATCAGCTTC
>JAFASB010000059.1 GCA_019244985.1 Acidimicrobiia bacterium
CCAAGGCGAATCTCGTCGATCGCGTGTGCACCCTGGACCCGATGCGACTGTTCGAGGCCTGTCGAGCGCTTCGTGCGGCCGTCGATTGCTGATCGATCGACAGGCTTCAGCCCGCCGAGCCGCCCGAGCCGCGCGACGAGTACCCACCCGAGGACGAAGCGCCTGCCCCGTACTGGCTGGCCGCGCTCTGCCAGTTGGTGGCGATCGCCCGCTGGGCGTCGGCCAAGGACAGCTGGTGGGCACAGACGAGCTCGTGGAGGCGGTTCTCGACTTTGTCCTTGGCGTGGGCGCCGTCGGCGCCGTTCCAGGGTTCTGGCCACAGGTTGGCGACGCTCTGGGGCGCTCCTCCCACCTCGAGCGGGATGAGGTGGTCCAACTCGCTCGACGATGCCGGCGTGGCCACGCCGTAGGCGGCCATGCGGTCCCTCTTGATCTGGTCGGTGACGGCGACCGGCGGACGCACACGCTTGGTGTAGCCCTGGACACAGATCGTCGAGTCGATGTTGGCCTCGGTGACGGCGGGATCGGTGGCCCCTGGGGTACAGGCGGGGTCGGGAAGATCGCCGGCGCCCTGGAAACGGCAGGGCCCCGAGCGCGTCGGCGCGGGGGGGAGGTACCGGCCGTCGGCCACGGTGCCCGTAGCGTTGGCGGTGTCGGCCGGCGCTGGCGCGGAGTGTGTTGGCGAGGTGGCGGCATTGGTGTTGAGCTGGCAGCCGGGACCGGCGACGCCGATGGCCAAGGTGGCGAGGACGCAGCGGCCGAAGTGCTTGGACATCAGCGGGCCTCGGTCGAGGTCGCACACGGTTCCATCGCTCCCAACGACGCCAGTGCCCGCCCGATGACCAGGGCCACCGGAACCGAGAGTGCGGACCAGACCCCGAGGACGAGGACGACCAGGTGCAGCGCGCTCATGACGCCACCCCGTCGGTGAAGGAAACAACGTGCCAGGCACCGCAACTCCCGCAGCGGTACGCCCAGGACGATGAGTACGTACGGCGTGCGACGGCCATGGCCTCGGCGTCGTCTTTGTCGAGACAGGGATGGCCGGTGAGTGAGCAGCATCCCGAACGACGGGCGGGGGAGCGGTGGACAGACCCCAGCTGTGTGATGCGCGTATGCATACCACCACCATACGGTGAGGGTGTGACAGAGTGTTGGGGAGCCGCCTTCGCCCTCACGGCCGGGTGCTCGATGGGAAGTTGTCGAATCGCCACGTGCCGCGAGCTTGCCGAGCGTCGTCGCGAACGTGCCCGGCAAGCTCGGGGGCGTGGCAGACGCGCGCGCCCGCCAATGGGAGGAGTGGCTGGGGTTGTTGGCCACTTGGCGCGCGCGAATGGGTCACGCCGACGTTCCACAGCGCACTGTCATCGGCGGAAGGCGTTTGGGGCGCTGGCTCGCTCGCCAGCGCCGGCTCCACAGCCAAGGGCTCCTGGCCCCTGAGCGGGAGCGGGCCCTGGGGGCCCTGGGGGTCTCGTGGTCGCGACCTCGGCTGGGGTGGGCAGAGTGGTTCGTCCTGCTGGAGTCCTTCGTCGCCCGTGAAGGCCACGCGGCGGTCCCTCGGGGCCATCGAGAAGGCGGCTACGACCTGGGGGCGTGGGCGGCCAGCCAGCGAGCGGCCTGGCGGCGCGGGGCACTCAACCCCGCTCGGGCTCGTCGCCTCGAGGCCCTGGGTTGTTGGGGCGAGCGGGCGGCCTGGGAGCGCTGGGCGGAGCTCCTCGAGCGATTCGTCGCACGCGAGGGCCACGGCGACGTGCCCCACCGGCACCTCGAAGACGGCCAGGCCCTGGGTCGGTGGTTGGCTCGGCAGCGCTCGGCTCTGGCCCACGGTCTCCTCAGTGCGCAGCGCCGGGACCGCCTGGACGCCGCCACAGGTCGCACCTGGCGCGCGCCCCGACGTTCAACGACGGCCGGCGTACAGGGCCCGGTTGGCGTCGACCTCGTCGAGCATGTCGCGGAGGCGTCGGCGGCAGCAATGACACTGCGCCAAATGGCCCAGCGTGCGGCGGCGCCTGAACTCGGAGATGTCGCCGACGCCCACGATGGCGAGGAGGTCGCCGGGCCGGGAACAGTCTGGCCCCGCGGGAGCGTGGGCGTGGGCCGCCAGGGCCTCGACGCGCATTCGCGCCACGACCTCGCTCGTCCGGGCGGCAATGGCGTGCGGCGTTGAGCCGGCGGCTTCGGCGGCTTCGACCAGGTTTGATGTGTGCTGGCGGACCCACAGGAGAGCCTGGTCCCTGGTCGACAGTCGGCGCAGAGCGGCGGCGGCCACTGCTTTATCCAGCGCCCCGACCACGTGCTCTTCGGGGCTGAGGGGTGCCTCGGAACGATCGGACGCAGCCTCGAGCGAGGCGTCCCCGGCTTCGCCGCCACTGAACGTTCCCAGGGCGCGGGGCTCCTCCTGCCGGCGAGCGTGGGCCGACCTCTTCGCGGCGCGGTCGACCTGGGTCACCAAAAAGGCGAAGGCCTTCCTGGGGTCGTGGACCTTGGCCAGGAGCGCATCCAGTTGGACCAGCGCGTCTTGCACTACGTCCTCGGCAAGCTCGTCGCCGACGCCGAGCGCCCGAACGTGGGCGAACAAGGGGGCTCTAAAGAGGATGGCCAGTGCAGCGTGGCACTCGGAGTCGCCGGCCCGGGCCGCTTGGACGAGCGAGGCGACGGCGTCGCGGTCCTCGTGGTCGACCCACACGCGCGACACCAAGGTGGCGACCTCGTCGCGTAGGCCGTGGGCTCCGGGCGGAAGGGGGCCGACGTGAAGAGGGGGGCCGCTCCGAACCGCCAGCCGCCCTTCCGTGGTCTTTGTTTGGAAGTTCATGGCCTACAGAACCGCCACCGGCCAGGTGGGTGACAGCTCGTGGGCTATTTCTTTCGCCGCGTAACGCCGCACACTCTTAAAGAACGACGCGAAGAGGCCATTTGTGACGGTCGACATTTCTCGGACCCCACAATCCGCCGTTCGGCGGATGACAGCGTGCCCTTGACAACTGTCAACCGTAAGGGTACCATACGCCTTATGGCGCAGGATACGAAAAGAGCACGGAAGGCGAACTCGGGCCGTGTGGCGGTCGCCGAACAGGCCAAGTGGGCGTCCCGCGAGCGTCGGTATGGACCCCGCCGCTGTAAGGGGACCGACGAGGACCCTGTGGAGTCCACGAGGCGCCTGCCCTTCGCCCCGCTCGCCGCTTGGCTGGGCGTGAGCGAGAACGAGCTGGGCCACGAGCTCACCTTCTCGGGGTCGACGGCCAGGGCGGTGCGCGCGGAGGGCCTCGACGTCTACTCCGCCGACCGCATCGCCGTCTACGTGGCTGGCGTGCACCCGAGCGCCATCTGGGGGCCCGACTGGTTCGACGCGGTCGACGAAGTCGACAGTGCGCGGGCAGGAGCCGCCGCGTGAGAACAGCGCGGCCCACCGCCACCGTCGTCGACGCCGCACTCGAGTTGTTGGCGTCGGGCGAGCCCGTCGGCGACGACTGGAGGGATAGAGCTGCGTGTCGGGACATGCCCAACGAGCTGTTCTTCCCGACACGGGGCGAGTCGGTGGCCGAGGCCAAGGCTGCATGTGCGCGGTGTCCGGTCGCGGTGCGTTGCCTCGCGTTCGCTCTCGAAAGCCGCGAGCAGCACGGCATCTGGGGAGGCTGCGCTGAGCGGGACCGTCGGGTGCTCCGCCGTCAGCTGGGCTCCGCCGCCTGAGGCGGGCCGCCTTCAGCGCTCAGAGAACCTCGACGGTGCAACCCACGCGCGGGGCACGGGCCAGTCGGTGGTCGGCCGTCAACATCGGACACGAAAGTGCCTCCGCAAGAGCGACGTAGCAGCCGTCGTAGGCGGTCAAGTTCTCCCGCAACTGCCACACCCGCCGAAGCAGCGGGGCCGTCGGAAAAACGGTGATCGGCAGATCGACTAGGTCGGCCATAGCTCTCGTCGCTTGTGCGGCGGTCAGTCTCCCCAGGTGGACGTGTCGACGAAGGGCCGACGTGACCTCGACTCGGACCAGGTCGGGGCTGCAGAGGACTTCGCCGCGAAGCCGGCCTCGGAACTGCCGACCGTCCCTCCCAGAGTCGGCGAGAGCGGGAGTGAGTACAGACGCGTCAACGACAAGCACGCTCGGCCTCGACCGCCTTGATCGCGCTGCCGCGGGTTACCCGGCCCACCCGGCCCTTTGGGCGACGCTCGATCCGATCCAACACCTCGTCGATCGTTGGGGTCGCCGCGATCGTCTCGAGCTGCGCGAGCAAGAACTGCTGCAGCGACTGGCCGGCCTGCTGGGCTCGCCGCACCAGAGCCTCGTGCACCTCCGTTGGCACATCCCGCACCTGAATGTTCGCCATGCATGCAGAGTACATGCGCTGGGCGGAATCAGGCTGTGGGGCTGTGGGGCCTTCAGCCCGCTCAGACGTGGTGATAGGTCCCGTCTGGTTGGCGGACGTAGGTACGCCGGCGCCAGACTTGCAAGCGCGCCCAGGCCTGGCAGAGGAGCTCATCGGGCGGCGTCCCCGAGCGCGCCGCCCACAGCACGACGGTGGCGAGCACGTCGATCGCCTCGTTCACCGAGGGCTGAACCAGGAACTCGCCGACCTCCTCGGCGACCTTGCGCAGCATCGTCTCGGGCGCCGAGTCGATGCCGAGCTCTTCGGCGACGGCCACCCACTCGTGCATCCACTCGGTCCACCCGTCGGTTGACACCGTGGCAGCGGCGCTCACGCGTGCCTCCCTACGCGAGCGATGCTGGTCGAGAGCCCGCGGAGGCCGTCGACGCGGTCGCGGTCCCAGGACTCCGAGCGCCCGTCCGCGTGGCCGGTCCGGTAGCCGACCACGAAGCAGCCGGCGCCAACGCTGAAGGCCACGGCCACGACTGCGACTAGGAACAGCAAGCTCACCGGGGCGCTCCGGCTTTGGCGGATCCACGCCGAGGACAGCTCTCGTGGTGGACGTCGTCGCCCTGGACGCGCTGGCCCGGCCGGAACGGCTCACCACAGCGGGGGCAGGGCCGGCCGACACAGGCGTCGTGGGCGGCCACTTCCACGGTGACGACACGGGCGCCGACACGGACGTAGCGCTCCCGCTGGTAGGCCTTGCGGCACTCGTCGCACGTCGTGCGCCGCGAGTTCGCGTCGGTGCGGCGCTGGAAGCACTCGATCGGAAGCACTCGCCGACACCGGATGCACCGGCGCAGCG
>JAFASB010000021.1 GCA_019244985.1 Acidimicrobiia bacterium
GTGAACTGCATCGCCCCCGCCCACATCGCCACCGACATCACGCGCTACGACCAGGGCCCGGTGCTCAAGTACATGCAGCCGCTGCGAAGACAAGGACAGCCCGAAGACGTCGCGAACGCCGTCCTCTATCTGGCCAGCGACCGGGCAGCGCAGGTGAGCGGCGTCGTGCTGCCGGTCGACGGGGCAACGACCGCCGGCCCGCCGCCGAACCAGCTCAAGGCATTTACGGCCGCCATGAAGGACGCCGAGCAATAGGAGGACCGTGATGGACGCGGCCACTGCCCTCTACTCCTGCGACGACCACCTCGACCTCCGGGCCGTGCCGCCCGACGTCTGGGAGTCACGACTGCCGGCGGACATGCGCGAGCGCGGGCCGCGCGTCGTCGATCGCGACGGCCAGAAAGTCTGGATCTGCGAAGACCGCGTGATCGGCCAGAGCGGTCGGCCGAAGGACAGCGCCATCGCCAAGAGCCTGAGCGCCATCGGCCGCGCCGGCATCGAGGACGACGGATACCGCCCCGGGACGCCGAAGCTGCGCCTCGAGGACATGGACCTCGACGGGCTTGCTGCTTCGGTGATCTACGGACCGCTCGCGCTGGGGCTGCCGATCAACGAGCCCGACCTGCAAAGCGCCTGTTACGCGGCGTGGAACGACTGGGCTGTTGACGAGTTCAATGCGCACGCCCGCGATCGTCTGTGCGTGCTGGCCTTTCTCCCGAACCACTCGCCCGAGACCGCCGCCGCCGAGCTCGAGCGCTGCGCATCGGCGGGACACCGCGGCGCCATCCTCTCGGTGTTCGACACTGACCTCGGCGACCCGGCGTGGGACCGTCTGTGGAGCGCGGCCGCGTCGACAGCCCTCCCGATCAGCTTCCACATCAAGGGCGGTTCGTGGTCGGGCCTCAGCTACCGAATGGGCAAGTGGCAGTCGGCCGCATTCGCCTCGATCATGCCGCTCCAACTCGACGAGCCTTTGGCCACGATGATCTTCTGCGGCGCCCTCGACCGCCACCCGGGCTTCAGGCTCGTGCTCGCCGAATCCGGCCTCGGGTGGCTGCCTTGGTTCCTCTCCCGCATGGACATGGAGTGGCTCGCGCTCAAGGACAAGCTCGACTACGCGTCTGAGCTGGCGCCGAGCGCGCTCTTCAAGCGCCAGGTGATCGCCACGTTCGAGGAGGAGGAGAACGCTGCGGACGTCATCCCCGTGATCGGCGCCGACTCCTGCATGTGGGCCTCGGACTATCCCCACACCGACAGCACGTTCCCCCGGTCCCGCGAGGCGGTGGCCGAGTCACTCGGGTCGCTGTCGCGGGACGACCTCCGCAAGATCACGGCGACCAACTGCGCCCAGCTGTACGGCTTCCCCAAATGACAATTGCGGGAATCGACCACGCGTCGTTGCCGATGCAGAACACGGACGCGATGCTCGCCTTCTACCGCGAGCTCGGCTTCGACGTCGTCGAGCTCGGTCCGGTCGTGTCCATGTACGCCGGAAGCCAGATGATCAACTTCCACCGCCCCGAGCTGTGGCAGCGAGACGGGTTCACACTGCGGGCGCCGGCCGCCACTCCACCGTGCGGCGACCTGTGCTTCGTGTGGAACGGATCCTCCGACGCGCTCGGCGAGCTCCTCGCCGACGCGGGCGCGGCCATCGAAGAGGGACCGGTGACGCGCCACGGCGGTCGCCACGCCGACGGCACGAGCCTGTACGTGCGCGACCCCGACGGCAACCTCCTGGAGTTCATGATCTATGCCTGAGCTCGTCATCCGGGGTGGCACCGTTTACGACGGCACGGGAGACGAAGGTCGACGAGCTGACGTCGCCATCGACAACGGCGTCATCAGCGAGATCGCGCCTGACATCAAGGGCGAGCGGGAGCTCGACGCCTCGGGATGTGCCGTCACCCCGGGCTTCATCGACATCCACACCCACTACGACGCCCAGGTGTTCTGGGACCCGCGCCTACGTCCCTCGTCGTACCACGGCGTCACCACCGTCGTCGCCGGCAACTGCGGATTCGCCATCGCGCCGACGCGCGACGAGCACCACGAGGTCATCGCCCGCACGCTCGAGAACGTCGAGGACATGAACGTCGACACCCTCGCGGCGGGCATCGCGTGGGAATTCAAGACGCTGCCGGAGTACCTCGACGCCGTCAGTCGTCGCGGCACGCTCCTCAACTTCACGGTATACGTCGGGCACAGCCCGCTGCGCCTCTTCGTGATGGGCGACGACGCCTACGAACGAGCGGCGACCGCCGAGGAGGTCGGCCGCATGGCCGAGCTCGTGAAGGAAGGCATGGCCGCCGGCGCTGCGGGATTCTCGACCAGCTTTTCCTTCGCCCACCGCGGCGTCGACGGCAAGCCCGTCCCCAGCCGCTTCTCTGACCAGAACGAAGTCGAGGCCCTCTTCACCGCTGCGGGCGAGAGCGGTAAAGGCGTCGTCCTCATCACACCCGGCGAGCAGTGCAACTACGCCGACGTCTACGAGTGGCAGCCGCGCATTGGGCGCCCCTTCACCTATCCCCTGTTCGCCCGCCCGGACGACGCCCACATGGAGACGGTCGAGCTGCACCAGAAGGGCCTGGCCGACGGCGCCAATGTCTGGCCCCAGGTGACGCCGCGCCCCCTCACCATGCAGTTCACGATGGCCGACGCCTACAACCTGAACGTGGGCACGGTATTCGGGGAGCTGCTGAAGGTCAGCCGGCCGGTGCGCATGGCCGCCTATCGGGATCCGGCCTGGCGCGCCCTCGCCGCCGCCGACCTCGAGACCGCCCGGATGAAACCGCGGTGGGAGACGTTCGAGGTGTCGGAGTCCGCCCGCTTCCCGGAGCTGCAGGGTCGGCGCATCCACGAGCTCGCCGCCGAGCGCGGCGTGCAGCCGCTCGACGCGATGTGCGAGATCGCCCTCGAGGAGCATCTGGAGACCCGCTTCCGCGCCTACATCGCCAACGACGACGCCAGCGCCGTCGGCCGGCTGCTGAAAACAGACAGCGTCGCCCTCGGCCTGTCCGACGCCGGCGCCCACGTCGACCAGCTGTGCGACGCGCCGCTGTTTACCGACCTGCTCGCCACGTGGGTGCGCGAGCGCCAGGTCCTTCCCCTCGAGCGCGCCGTGCGCAAGATGACGGGCGAGCCCGCCGACCTCTTCGGCTTCGACCGGCGTGGCTACCTGCGCGAGGGCTACTGGGCGGACGTGTGCGTTTTCGACCCCGACACGGTCGGGCCGGGTCCGACGAAGCGGGTCCGTGACTTTCCCGCCGACGCCGAGCGCCTGACGGCCGAGGAGCCGACCGGCGTGCGCCACGTCATGGTCAACGGCACACTGGTCCGCATCGACGAAACCCAGATCGCCGCGCCAGATCTGCGGCCGGGAACGCGGCCGGCCCTCGCATGACGCGGCGCGCCCTCGCGATCCTCGTTGCCGCCCCGCTGCTGTGGGCGCTTCTGCCGACGGGCGCGGCGAGCGCGCAGCAGGCACCGCCGCCGACGCCCGACCCGATCCAGATCATCCTCGGCGTGATGTCGCCGTTCACGACATTCCCCTGCACGGTCGTCGGTCTCGGCGGCCAAGCGGTGCCACCGGGCACGCCGGGATACGCCCAGGCGTTCTCGGTGTGCGCCCAGTTCCCGGTCCCGGCCCAGTCGACGACGTGCAGCGCCGACAGCCAGCTCGCCGGTGCGGCGCCGTTACCGATCACCCCGCCGAAGCCCGTCGGTGAGGCCGTCGAGTCTGTCAACGCCGCCCAGCAGGGCGTCCCCGCCGCGACCGGCCAGGCACCGCCCGACGTCGCCGGCCAGCTGGGTTCGGCGCTGCAGTGCACCCCCGGCACGCCGAGCTCCGGCGGAGCACCACCCGCGCCCCCGCAACCGTCGGACCAGTCATCGCCGGCGACCCCCGACGTCGCTGGTCTCTCGCTCGGTGAGACGACTTCAGGAGCGAGTGCGCCGCTTGCAACGTCGACCGAGAGCGGTGCTCAGCCCGAACTGAGCGCGCAGACCCCGGCCAACGCGGCGTCCGCTCCGGCGCAGCGCGTCGGAGCCTTCCGCAACGCGGCGACGAGCAAAGGCTCCGGCGGCGGTTTCAACTTTGCGTTCCTGCTGATCCCGCTCCTCGCGCTGGGCGGCGGGTCGTGGCTCTTCGCCGGCAGCGGAGCGAGCGCCGCAACTCAAAGTCCGTCCGACTGAGCTCCGCGCCCCTAGCGGACGGTACCGAAGAAGGCCCCGACGTCGTCGGCGAACAGCTCGGGTTGCTCCATCGCCGCAAAGTGGCCGCCGCGGGGCATCGTTTCCCAGCGGGTGACGTTGTAGTGCTGCTCCACCCACGAGCGCGGGAACTTCAGGATCTCCCTGGGGTAGCGCGCCACACCCGTCGGGACCGAGACGTACGGCTGGCCCCGCTCGCCCGAGTGCTGCCGCTCCCAGTACAAGCGCGCCGACGACGTGATCGTCTGGTTCACCCAGTAGAGCATCACGTTGGTGAGCAGCTGATCCTTGGTGAAGGCGTTCTCGGGGTCGCCGTCACAGTCGCTCCATGCCTGGAACTTCTCGACGATCCATGCGGCGAGACCGGCGGGTGAGTCGTTGAGTCCCACACCGAGCGTCTGGGGCTTTGTCCCCTGCAGCAGCGAGTACGCCGCCCCCTCCTTGCGGAACTCGGCGAGCTCGGCGAGATCGGCCTGCTCCTCGTCGGTGATCTCGAGTTGCTCCTTGGGCGGCGCAGCCAGCGGCATGTTGAGGTGGATGCCGGCGCAGTGCTCGGGGTCGAGGGCGCCAATCATCGTCGTCACCTGGGCGCCCCAGTCACCGCCCTGGGCGCCATAGCGGTCGTAACCGAGTCGCGGCATCAGCTCGATGAAGGCACGCGCGATGCGAGTCGGACTCCATCCCGTGGTGCGTGTGGGCTCCGAGAACCCGTAGCCCGGCAGCGAGGGAGCGACGACGTGGAACTCGTCAGCGAGCCGCGGAATGGCGTCGAGGAACTCGACGACCGAGCCGGGCCAGCCGTGGATGAGCAGAAGCGGGAAGGCGTCGGGGCGCGACGACCGAGCATGGATGAAGTGGATCGACTGGCCGTCGATGGTTGTCCGGAACTGGTCGAACTGGTTGAGGCGCTCCTCCTGGGCTCGCCAGTCGTAGCCGTCCCGCCAGTACTCGACGAGCTCGCGCACGTAACCGGTCGGGATCCCGTACTCCCAGCCCGTCCCCTCGATCTGGTCCGGGAACCGCGTCGCTGCCAGCCTGCCGGCCAGGTCCTCGAGCACGTCGTCGCCGACGCGGACGTGGAACTGATCGATCCCCTCAGTCGTCATGGCGTCAGCCTGGCGCAGCGGCGACCACTCCGCCTTCTGCCGGCTGACGGTCTCCCTCGAGCGCCCGGATCTGACCTTCGACGAGGGCGACGGTCTCGGCGTGGCCGAGGTGCACGTCGAAGGCCTCCTCGATGAGCAGGTACCGGGCGATGCCGGTGAGGATCACGATCACCGAGCTGGCCGGCCAGGCGTCGGGGTCGACGCCATAACTCTCGAGCGCTCGCGCCAGCACCTTCCGCTGCATCTGGTGGAAGCGTTTGGCCGCGGTGGCAAGCTCGGTGCGGATCGCCTTGCGGTGGTTCCCCAGGGCGATGAACTCCATCGTCCGGGCCGTGTGGGACTCGTCGCGGAGCATGTCCCAGATCCCCCACAGCGGCTGGGACGAGCGCAGCACGCGGTCCCAGCGCTGCTGCGTCTCCTGGGCACCACGGCGGAACAGGGCGATGAACAGACCGTCCATCGTGTCGAAGTAATAGAAGACGAGCGCACTGTTGAGACCGGCTCTCCCCGCGATGCGCCGCGTCGTCACCGCCGCGTAGCCCTCCTCGAGCATGATTGCCTCGGCGGCATCGAGGAGTGCGTCTCGCGCTCCGGTTGCTTTAGGCACCAGAGCCATGTTAATCAGTCGATTAACATGGCCGCCACGACAGAGCTCGCGGGAAAGGTCGCCATCGTCACGGGCGGTGCCAACGGCATCGGACGCGGCATCGTCGAGCGCTTCGTCGACGAGGGCGCGCGCGTCGTGATCGCCGACGTCGACGACACCACGGGGCCGGCGCTCGCCGACAAGCTCGGCGACGGCACCGCGTTCAAGAAGACAGACGTGGCCGACGCCGACCAGGTCCAGGCGGTCGTCGATTTCGCATCGGCCACCTTCGGCGGCCTCGACGTCATGGTCAACAACGCCGGTATATCGGGCGCCTACCGCCGCTTCCTCAAGGACGACCTGCGCGACTTCGAGCAGGTCGTGGCCGTCGACCTCTTCGGCGTCATGGTCGGCAGCCAGCGGGCGGCGCGGGCCATGGTCGAGGGCGGCCGGGGCGGGTCGATCGTCAACATCACGTCGATCGCCGGCATCCTCGCCGGCGCCGGGTTCATTCCCTACCGCGCTGCCAAGGCTGGGGTCATCCACTTCACCCGGTCGATCGCCATCGAGCTCGCCGAGCACGGCATCCGCGTCAACTGCGTCGCCCCGGGCAACATCAGCACGGCGATCAACGCCCAGTTCGACACGGCGTCGGTCGTCCAGGCCCGCCAACCGCTGCAGCGCCTCGGCAGCCCCGAAGACATCGCCAACGCGATCGTCTACCTGGCCAGCGACCGGGCCGCGCAAGTCACCGGCGTGCTGCTGCCCGTGGACGGCGGCGCGTCCACCGGGCGACCGCCCGACGTCGCCAAGAAGGAGGACTGACATGCCGCGTTGGCCGAAGCCCGCCGAAGGCAGCTGGACCGAGCACTACCCCGAGCTGGGCACCGGGAACGTCTCGTTCCGGGACTCGGTATCGCCCGAGTTCTACGAGCTCGAGCGGGAGACGATCTTCAAGCGGGCGTGGCTCAACGTCGGCCGCATCGAGGACCTGCCGCGCAAGGGCTCGTACTTCACCAAGGAGATCCACATCGCCAAGGCGTCGGTGGTGGTCGTGCGCGGCATGGACGACGAGGTCCGCGCCTTCCACAACATCTGCCGACATCGTGGAAACAAGTTGGTGTGGAACGGCTTCCCCAACGAAGAAACCAAGGGAGTATGCCGCCAGTTCACCTGCAAGTATCACGGCTGGCGATACGACCTTGACGGTGCCCTGACGTACGTGCAGCAGGAACAAGAGTTCTTCGATCTCGAACGCGAATCCTACGGTCTGCGTTCGGTGCACTGCGACGTCTGGAACGGCTTCATCTTCGTCAACTTCGACCCCGAACCGCGGCAAACCCTGCGCGAGTTCCTGGGCCCGATGATCACGGACCTGGACGACTACCCATTCGGCAAGCTCACTGAGCGCTATGACTGGGTCGCCGACAACAACAGCAACTGGAAGATTTTCGCCGACGCCTTCCAGGAGTACTACCACGTGCCGGCGTT
>JAFASB010000198.1 GCA_019244985.1 Acidimicrobiia bacterium
TTACCTTCCCGGCGCTGATCCTGACCACGGAATCGTCATAGCGGGCTGCGATCGGCCGGTCGTGCTCGAGAAAGAGGTCGGCGATCGCCCCGAGCCGCTCCCTGGCCTCGGCGTCGTCCCGGCAGATCGGCTCCTCGCTGAGGTTGCCGCTCGTCATCACCAGCGGGCCGCCGAAGTCGGCGAGCAGGAGGTGATGGAGGGGCGTGTAGGGGAGCATGACCCCGTGCTCGTCGAGTCCCGGCGCCACGCCCTCGGCCAGGCCCGCCTGCCGTGTCAGGAGGACGATCGGATGGGCCGGGGCAGCGAGCACGCGGAGTTCCTCTCCGGACGCTTCCGGCGCCGACATCATGACCGCGAAGGGCTTGGACGGACGCCGCTTACGCAGCCGCAGGCGGGCGACGGCGGCCTCCGAGCGCGCATCGCAGGCCAGCTGGTAGCCGCCCAGGCTCTTGATCGCCACCACCATGCCGGCCCGCAGCGTGGCTACGACCTCGGCCAACGGCGTCGAAAGACGCGGTCCGCATTCCCAGCAGGCGTTGGGCTGAGCGTGGAACCTCCGGTCGAGCGGGTCCTCGTACTCCCGACGGCAGCTCGGACACATGGCGAAATGCCGCATGGTCGTGTTCGCCCGGTCGTAGGGCAGCGCCTCGATGACCGTGAAGCGAGGGCCGCAGTTAGTGCAGTTGATGAAGGGGTAGAGGTGACGGCGGTCACCGGGATCGCACAGCTCTCTCAGGCAATCGGCGCAGGTGGCCGCGTCCGGGGCCACCGGCTGGAAGTCGTCCGGCCGGGGCCGGCTCTGCTCGATGACGAAGTCCCGGTCGCCGCGGGCTGGCACCTCTGCCGAGTCCACCGTCTCGATCCGGGCCAGCGGCGGAGCCTGGCTCTCCAGCTCGGCCAGGAATCGCGCCAGCTCCGGCCGCCTTCCCTCGACCTCGATCTCGACCGGACCGGTCGAGTTGCGAACCCACCCGGTCAGGGCGTGGGAGCGGGCAAGCCTGTACACGAAAGGACGGAAGCCGACGCCCTGCACGGTGCCTCGGACTCGGAGTGACAGACGGCCCCTGTCACTCACGGCACCTGCCCCGATCGCCGCTCACATGTTGCGCAGCTTGAGATAGCGCTCGATGTCCTTAGCATTGACAGCGGCGATAAGGGCCAGAGCGAGCAGGCCCAGGAGCATCAGGGGTCCCATTCCGAAGCCACTGCGGCGGCGGCCGGTGTTCATGCCCATGGTTGACCCTCCTTTACGGTCAGTTGAAGCTGGACGACCTTATCTGCTCCACTTCGTCGGTGTAGGCCTCACCCAGACCCTCGAGGATGCGCTGCGTCTCCAGCGCCTCCTGCTCGTCGATCTTGCTGAGGGCGAACCCTACGTGGATGAGAACGTAGTCCCCCGGCAGCGGTCTCTCTTCGCCGGTCAGCAGCCCGATGTTCACGTTCCGGCGGACTCCCACCACGTCGACCTTCGCGATCTGCCGCTCCTCGTCGACGACCTCGAGGACCTTGCCGGGTATCGCAAGGCACATTCAGACTCCCTCCTCCGACGCCACCAGCGTCGGATTGCGCCGGAGCTCGCCGGCGGCCAGCTCGACCTCCTCGACCACCAGCTCGTCCCCCGCTATGACCTCGACGTCGGGCGAGCCGCAGTGCCGACAGTCGAACGGGGCCTCGTCCGCCTCCGACTCCTGTCCGCAGGCCCGGCAGCGCACCTGTACCGCCACGTCCACCAGCTGGACCCGCGACCCGGCCGCGGGCGTCCCCTCCGAAACCATCTCCCAGGCCTGGTCGAAGACCTCGGGGACGACGCCCTGGAGCCGGCCCACGCGCAGCCGGACGCGCCTGACGGGTCCACCCCCGGCGGCGTCCAGGGCGACGCCGAGCACGCCCTCGCAGAGCCCGATCTCGTGCATCAGCTCACCTCTTCTCCGAACCAACTTCGAGGCGGCCCAGCAGCCGGCCGGCGAGCGCCTCGACCATCTCCACCGCAGGGTCCACCGCCACCGCCACCGCCTCGCTCAGGCCCATCTCGCCCTCCTCTCCGCCCAGGCTGGCCGGCTCGCACCCGACCACGTAGAGCTCGGGAGGATCGCCGCCGAACTCCTTCACCAGCCTGAGCACGGCCACCGGGTTCATGCTGTGGCCGTCCGCCACACCGTGGCTCTCCAGCTGAGCCAGGTCGGGCTCGAGCAGGAACAGCTCTCCCGCCGAACCCCCCCTGGACAGCGCGTCCACGAGGATGGCGCAGTCGTAGCCGTCCATGAGGGCGTAGGCGAGGTCGAATCCCCGGATGCCGAAGTCGGCCACCTCCACGCCCTCAGGCTGCGGACGGCCGGCCAGCCTCGCCACCACCTCCACGCCGAATCCGTCGTCGCCCAGGAAGACGTTCCCGATCCCTGCCACCAGGATGCGGGGCGGCCTGCTCATGCCGGTTCCACCTCCTCCAGGCTGATGAAGAA